>JBEBGK010000006.1:0-19826 GCA_040081515.1 Chthoniobacteraceae bacterium | reverse complement strand
TGTGGGGCCGACGATTCGTCGGCCCGGTTCGCTCGGAAGACAGCGTGCGGAAGGCGTCGCTGGCACGCTCCGAACCCAACACGGTGCCACAGCTTCGCGCGGGCAGTGAGTTTGGCACAGGTATCCTGTATTCGCCCGACTCAGGCCGACGAATCGTCGGCCCCACATTGCCCGTCCTCACAGCGCCTTCCCTTTCACGACGATCGAATCGCTCAGCCCGAATCGCTCCGGGTGATACATCTCCTCGATCTTCGCCGGTGGCGCGGTCGCGCTGCCGGTGGCGCGCACGCGGGCGAGATAGCGAATCTGGTGCTTCCCCGGCCACATCGTGTTCTTGAAAAACAGCGCGCGGTCATCGCGCAGTTCGTTGAAATCCGACGCCCACACATTCGACAGCCCCTCCCCGGCCATCGCCTGCGTCTTGAACTCCGGATTCACCGCCTCGAACACCGCGGGCAGCGGGTCATCGATCGCCACGTAGCTCGACCGAGCCGGCGCGACGAAATCGAGCGTCACCAGCACACGGTCGCCCACGCGCGGTTCACCGAGGTCCGACAACGAGCCGTCGTCGTTGATCCGCTGATACCGCCGCGTGATCGAGTAGCCGCGATCCTTGCGTTCCGTCACCAGCGTCTTCGGACGCGCCTCGACTTTCACGTGCGTAAAAAGGCGGCCTTTGCCCGGATTGCGCAGCTTCAGCGACGCAGCGGCGTCGAAAGGAAACTCCTTCTCGAAGAACGCGCCCTTCGCCGGGAGCCGGAAATCCGCATCCGCAATCGCGCCCTTCGACTCCTTCCGATCGCTTTCCGTGCGCCGCACGTACTCCGCCACGCCGAGCATCGCCCACGCGTTGCCTTGCGTCGTCATCCAGTGCCCGCCGGTGCGCGCATCGAGCACCGCGGTCGCGATCGCATCCGCCGCAGCCGACTTCGGCGCGAGCTTCGACCATGCGAGCAGCCGTATGCCTTGGGCACGCGCGACGCAGCCGAACCAGAAATCTTCCTCCACCGCCTTGTCCTGCATCTTCAGCAACGTCTCCGCCATCTTCGCCTGACCCTTGCCCTCGAGGATCGCGAGCGCGAGCAGCGCGCGGTTTTCCTGTGTGAGCTCGTGCCGCTTCTTGAATAGCGCCTCATGATACGCCGCCTCCGGCCGCCCCGCGAGCGCGAGCGTGTAGCACGCGAGCGAGCGCGGTGAGAGCTGCCACTTGTCGTTCGCATCCGCGGCACCGCGAAGCGCCTTGCTCAGGTAATCGAGCACGCGCTTGAGATTGTCTTCGTCCACCTCGAAACCCGCCTTCTGCGCCATGACGAGGCCAAGCCCGCCGTATGCGGTGGCCCAGAATTCCGAGATGTGCCCGCCCGGCCAGTAGGCGAGGCCGCCGTCCGAGGTCTGCATGGAAAAGATGCGCGACACGCCCTTTTCGATCGCCGCCTGGAACTCCGCGTCCGTGCGATTCAGCTCCGGCAGCATCGTGCGAAAATCGCGCAGCCCCAGCCACGGCAGCATCGACGACGTTGTCTGTTCGAGGCAGCCGTACGGATACTGCAGCAGCTCGCCGACGCTCTCGCGCAGCTCGAAGATGCGCGAATTGGAAATGCTCACGCGCACGATTCCGCGTCCCTG
The DNA here is from genome assembly GCA_040081515.1 of Chthoniobacteraceae bacterium. Taxonomy (GTDB): domain Bacteria; phylum Verrucomicrobiota; class Verrucomicrobiia; order Chthoniobacterales; family Chthoniobacteraceae; genus SXWH01. The sequence goes on along the minus strand of JBEBGK010000006.1, from coordinate 18,200 downwards.
CAGCAGCGCCGGGTCCACGCCCGCGAGCAGATTCGCCTCCGCCGCATCCACGCGCTGCTGACGCACTTCGCGCAGCAGCGGCGTGGGGAACGTAACCTTCAGCTTCGTCTCGACCGCATCGCGGAACTTCGCGCCCGCCGCGCTGAAGTCCGCGCTCCACACCCACTTCGCCTCTCCCGGCTCGCGAATCTCCACCGGGAAATCCACCGCGATCGAACTCTTCGCCGGGATGCTCACCGTGCGCTCCGTCTCCGCCGCGCTCGCGGTGTCATCGAGTTGGATGCTCACCTTCACCTCGCCCGCCTGCGCGGTCGTGTTGTGAACGACCGCGCGGAGCACGATCTGATCGCCGACATTCGCAAAGCGCGGCGTCGCAGGTTCGAGCATCACGGGCTTGTTGATCTCGAACGCGCCCTCCGCATTGCCAAACTGATCGCGCTTCGTCTGCACCACGGCCATCAGCCGGTAGCGTGTGAGGCCATCGGGCACCTTAAAGCTCGCGCGCACCTTGCCCTCGATATCGCTGCGCAACGACGCCGCCCAATACGCCGTGCCGAGGAAATTCCGCCGCACGCCGGCCTCGCCGCCCTTGCCGAAGCCGCCGATGAGGTAGCCCTTGTTCTCGAACAGCCCCTCCGCAGTCGCATCCGGCCCTGCCTTCAGCAGCTTCTCGATCGTCAGCCCCGTCTGCACGTCGAGCCGCAGGAGCCTGCTGAAAAAGTCGAGCGGGTCGGGCGTCTCGAAGCCCGTGAGACTCAGCACGCCTTCGTCGGCGGCCCACAGCGTCACCTCGGCGTTCGCGACCGGCTTTCCGTCCACGTCGCGCACTTCGCAGAGCACCGTGGCGTCGTCGCCCGGCTGATACTGCCCGCGCTCCGGCTTCACATTCACGTAGAGCTTCGCATCCGGCCGCGTGATGCGCACCTGCGTGTAGCCGATGCGATACTCCGGCATCTTGAATTTCTTCGGGCTGTCCTCCGAGCCACGCAGCACGACCACCGAAACGAACACATTCGGCGCGTCGCCTTCCTCCAGCGGCACGCGGATCGCGGGCGCATTGCCTTCGAGTTTCACGAAAAAATGCCTCCGCACGTTCTCGCGCTCGACGGTCACGAGCGCCGGGCCGTTGATGGGCGTCTTCACCAGGATCGTCGCCTGCTCGCCCGCGCGGTACTCGGGCTTGTCCGTCGTGAGTTCGATCTGGAAGCGGTTGCGATAATTCCACGCGAGCTGGTCCTTGCCGTACACATTCACCGTCGTCGTGGTGATGACATCGCGGCCCGCCGCATCGCGCGCGACGGCGGAGATGATGTAGAGCCCCGGCTTTTCCACCTTCAGCGTCGTGTCCTTCTTCTCCGGATCGGCGAGCAGCCACTTGCCGCCCTTCTGCACCGCCTTCGCGGTCATCACCTGCGACTGCCCGATGAACTGCATGATCGGCTCGCTGCGGAAATTCTCCGCCTCGTCCGCGTCCTCGACGCGGTTCGTCTGCCACTCGATGCGCGTGAGCTTCACCGTGGCCTCGATGGAATCGGGCGCCGGCGTGCCGTCGGTGCGCACCGCGACGAGTTGCAGCGGCAGCGCCTCGCCTTCGCGCATCACATCCGGCATGCGACGGATGCCGAGGTAAAAGTCCGAGCTGTGCGCGAGGAAGTCCGCGCGCTCGGCGACGGTCTGTTGATTGATGTCCGTAATCTCGCACGTGAAGCGCACCCGCCGCGGCTGCGGGAGCCGCGTGTTCTGCGGCACGTTGAATGACACCTTCGACGTGCCATCCGCGCCGAGGTCCGCCTTGCCCTGCACCGAGAACCGCGGCTCGCCGCCGAGCTTCTGCTGGAGCCGCCAGTCGAAGAGCGCCTCGGTGAACACAAAATCCTCGAACCCCGTCGGCGAAAACCGTTCGTCCATCGCCCTCACCGACCACGCGAGCTGCGCCTTCGAGAGCGGCGTGCCCATGTAGTACTTCGCCGCGATCGGCAGCTCGATGGGCGCGCCGAGCATCGGCGTCTGCGGCGTCGCCACCTTCACCTCGAACGCGTTCGGCGCATACTCCTGCACCGTCCAGCCGTGCATGATGTCGCTCCAGTCCTCGTCCTCATTTTCCTTGAAGAAGAGCTGCGCGGAAAATCCGCCAACCGTGTCCTTCGGGAGCTGGATGTCCGTGTTAAACGACCCCGTGTCGGAGAGCGTCAGCTTTTGCGTCACCAGCACGCGCCCGCGCGGACTCTTCACCTTCAGCGTCGCCTTCAAGCCCGCGGCCTGGTGGGACTCCCCCGCGGTGTAGCTGCGCACGATGCCCTTCAGATGCACCATCTCGCCCGGCCGATACACGGGCCGGTCCGTGAACAGGAATCCGCGCCGCTTTCCGCCCACGAATTCGCCGCCCTGGATGTCCTCCTCCTCGCCGAAGACATTGATGCGGAAGCGCCCGAACTCGAGTTCGCCGCGCTCGGAATCGAAGCGCAGCAGATGTTGATCGCCACTGTGCGAAACGAGCAGCCACTTCGCGTTCTCCACATCCTTCGCCACGCGTGCCGTGCCGTCCGCCGCCGTCTGCGTCTCGGCGAGCGTCGCGCCTTTTTCATCGAGCATCTTCACCGATGCGCCGGCAAGCGCCTCCGCCGTCCGCAGTGAGAAGACATGCAGGAACGAATCGCCGCTCACCTTCCACACGACGCCAAGGTCCGTCACCTGCACGAGCGCCTGCGTGCCGACTCGCTTCACGTTGGGCGCGAGTTTCACCGGCTGTTCCGCGGTGAGGAAAACGGCACCCGTCTTGCCGGGCCCGAGGATTTCATCCCAATTCAGATTGATCACCTTCCGCGCGTCCACCCCGGCGTCCGGCGCGAAATCCTTCTGCCAGACGACCGTGCCCGGCACCTTCGACTCGTCCACCTTCTGGTAATATTCGTCGTCCTTCGGCTCGTCGCTGTGGTACTTCCCGTAGGCCTCGAACGCCGCCGTCACGCTGTCCGCCGGGATGACCTTCGCCGTCACGCGAATCTTCGACACATTCACGCTCATCAGCCCGAACTCCCGCGTTCCCGCCCGCTGCTGCTGCGCCGCGAAGCCCTGGAAATACAACCGCGACGCCACCGGCGCGAAGCTCACCTTCCGGCTCGCTGGTTGCCCCAGCGTGAACGGCTCCGCCGCCGCAGTCTCACCCGCGACCGTGACCGTGTAGTCCGTCCCCAGCGCAAAATCCCCGCGCACGAGGATCGAATTGTCATCGCCGTAAACACTGTCGCTCATCGTCACCTTCAGATTCGCGGGCTCGGGTTCGACCTTCACAAATTTCGCCGGCTCCTTCTTCACCGCCTTCGCCAGCCGCTTGCTGAACGTCAGCGTCACGCGCTTGCCAGACACCGCGAGATTCTCCACCGCCGCGCTTTCCAACGTGAATGCCTTCACATCGCCCACCGGCACTTCGTAGGCCTCGGGCAGCTTGAACGCGCCATCCGCCGAAGGCGCGCCCTGGTTCACGACCAGCTTCCAGCCTTTTCCCGGCGGCAGCGGCTTTGCGGGCGTCACGAAGATTTGATTTTTCGGAACCGGACGCGCCTGCGCTGCCGGCGTCTCCTCCTCGTCTTCATCCTCGCCGGCGGGTTTCTTCGCCTGCGGCCCCGCGAGATGCTCGCGCACCTGCGCGCTCCAAGTGAGCACACTGCGGTCGTTGCTGCGATACTGCGGAAAAAAGCCCGTCTTCGGGTCCGGCGACTTCACTTCCGCGTCCACGTTCCGACCGTCCGCATCCGCGAATTTCACCTGCGCCCCGAGCGTCGCCACATCCACGTCTGCGCTGAAAAGGAGCATCAGCCGCGGCTTCACCGGCGCGTTCTTCGCGTCGAAATAATCCAGCGCATTCCACCCCTTCACCCGGAACGCCGGCGTCGCGAACGACTCCTTGATCGACCCGCGAAACGCCTTCCCCTCCGCCGTCTTCAGCCCGCCCGCGAGCGTCACTTGGAAAGTCGTCCCCATCATCGCCGGTTCCGTCGGCTGAAAGACCCCGCTCTGCGTCGAGACCCACCGCCACTTGCCAGTCATCGCCGGCTTGATGAGGAGCGGCGAGGGCCGGCCGTCTTTCCCCACCTCCTCCGGCGCAACCATCGGCTCGGCGAAGCGGAGTTCGAACGCCGAGGACGGCTTGAGCACGCGGTTGTCCAGCGCATCCACATGGAGCGTGACCGGGGCATCCTTCGGCGCGGCGAGCAGCGGAAGGACCGACAACAGGGCGAGGGCGATGGGCAGTTTCATGGTCGTAAGGAGAATACGTGGAGGTTGGCGCGATCTTTCAGGAAAAATCAGTCAAGAGCGAGCACGGTGTTTTCCTCCGCGCGCCGTTGGGCGTGATTAAAACCGAGTCCACCGCAAGACGCGTAGCGCCGTAACAACAATAGCCGTGGGTGACGAGGAACGAGGAACCCACGGTTGGTGGCCAAACGCGAGCAGCCGCGTCAGCGGCGGCACAAAGAATCGACCGTGCGTTGGGGAGCCGCTCCGCGGCTCGTCCGTTTCTGCGAACGATCCGGGGGTTCCTTCGTCACCCCCGGCTATTGGTGTATTGGCGCTACGCGCCACAGCGGCAGCCGAACACCCGGTGGGCGTGGACCTGAATTCAATCACGCCGCGCGCCGTGGAGATTTCCCGGCGCCGAATTCTACGAATGAGAAAAAGGGCTCCTACCGCCCAAAGAAAGTTGCTGAATTTCTGCTAAGCACCCTGCCGGCAAGGGGTTTTCTCACCAAGCCAGCGCCAGACGACGGTCCGTTGTCAGCCGCAGATCCCGACTTTCAAGGTTGGAATCCGCCGAAAATGGACCATCGTCTGCTCTGGAAACCGAACAAAACAGACCACCAATCATCCACGAACACTATGAGCGACTCCACTCCTGTCACATGGAACGACGATCCGGCCCATTTCCGCAAAGTCAGCCGCCGGGACTTTCTCTACGCCGGCCTCGCCGGAGGCATCGGCCTGACGATGGGCGATCTCTTCAAGCTGCACGCCAAGGAAGGCGAAGCCTATGAAGCGACCGCCCAGTCCTTGATCCACATCTACCTGCCCGGCGGTTGCGCCCATCAGGAGACGTGGGACCCGAAGCACCTCGCCCCGATCGAGTATCGCGGCCCGCTGGGCACCGTCGATACCGTCATCCCCGGGGTGAAATTCTCCCAATACATGCAGGAGACCGCGAAGATTGCGGACAAGATCACCGTGGTGCGCTCCATGACCCATGGCGAAGCGGCCCACGAGCGCGGCACGCACAACATGTTCACCGGCTACCGGCCTTCCCCGGCGATCCAGTATCCGTCCTTCGGCGCGGTCGTCAGCCACGAGCTCGGTTCCCGCAATAATCTGCCTCCGTACGTCTGCGTGCCGGGCCAGCCGAATGAATTTGCCGGCACCGGCTACATGAGCAGCGCCCACGGTCCGTTCAGCCTCGGAAGCGACCCCGCCTCCAGCGGCTTCACCGTGCGCGACCTGAACATGCACTCCAGCCTCACGCCGCAGCGCTTCGACCGCCGCCGCAACATCCTGCAGACGGTGGACGACCATTTCCGCACGCTGGAGAAAAGCGATGCGCTCACCGCGATGGATGGCTTTTACCAGGCCGCCTACGCGCTCGTCTCCAGCCCGAAGGCGCGCGAGGCGTTCAATCTCGCCGCCGAGCCCAAGGCGATCCGCGAGGAATACGGCCAGAACGAAGCCGGCCAGCGCATGCTCATGGCGCGCCGCCTCGTCGAGTCCGGCGTCCGTCTCGTGAGCCTCACCTACGGCGGCTGGGACATGCACGCCGGGATCTCGAACGGGATGCAGCGCACACTGCCGAATTTCGACAAGGCCTACGCCGCGCTCATCCGCGACCTCGACCGCCGGGGGATGCTGGACAAGACGCTCGTCATGGTCAGCTCCGAGTTCGGCCGCACGCCGAAGATCAACAAGGACGCAGGCCGCGACCACTGGCCGAAGGTGTTCTCCGTCGCCTTCGCGGGCGGTGGATTCAAGCGCGGCTACATCCACGGCTCCAGCGATCCGACCGGCAGCGAGCCTGCCGAGGACGCGCTCGGCGTCGAGGACATGGCCTGCACCGTCTATCGTTGCCTCGGCATCAACGCCGACAAGCGCCTCATGGCCCCCGGCAACCGCCCGATCGACATCGTCCGCGGCGGCACCGTCGTCCAGGACCTGCTCGCGTAGTTTCGCAGGCGCCAATCGATTCGCGACCGCCGCCACTGGGACACCGGTGGCGGCGGTTCTGCTTTTCAGCGGTCCTCCGATCGCCACTTGGCTTCGCCAGCCACGACTGCCAACATCCCGGCATGAAACGCACCTCCGTCGCCGCGCTCTTCGTGTTCCTCGCCGTGTCCGGAGACACCGCCTTTGCGCGAATCAAGACCGAGACCGTTACCTACAAGGACGGCTCCGCCGAGTTGCAGGGCTTCCTCGCCTACGACGATTCCGCGAAAGGCCCGCGCCCGGGCGTCCTGGTCGTCCACGATTGGACCGGACTGCAGGACTACGCCGAGTCCCGCGCGAAGCAGCTCGCCGAACTCGGCTACGTCGCCTTTGCCGCCGACATCTACGGCAAAGGCATCCGCCCCATCGACCCGAAGGAATGCGCCGTGCAGGCCGGCACTTACAAAAAGGATCTGCCTCTCCTGCGGTGGCGCGTCCTGCTCGGCCTCGGGCAACTCAAGAAACAGCCCGGCGTGGATGCCACCAAGCTCGCCGCCATCGGCTACTGCTTCGGCGGCTCCTGCGTGCTGGAACTCGCGCGCAGCGGCGCGCCCGTCGCCGGTGTGGTCAGTTTCCACGGCGGCCTCTCGACCACGATGCCCGCGAAGCCCGGCTCAATCCAGGGTCGCATCCTCGTCTGCCACGGAGGCGCGGACAGCTTCGTGAACAAGGAAGTTCCCGCGTTCAAGGCGGAGATGGAAAAGGCGGGAGCGAAGATGGAATTCGTCACCTACGACGGCGCGCAGCACGGCTTCACCAAGCCCGGCCCCGCCTATCAGGAAAAGGCCGACAAGGAATCGTGGTCCGCGATGAAGAAGTTCTTCGCGGAGATTTTCCGGTAGGGCGCCTTCACTTTGAACGCCCAGCCCGGCGGCCGCCCGGGCGCGTTACTTGATCGAGATCAGCTCGACCTCGAAGATGAGCGTGGAATTCGGCGGGATTGGGCCGCCCGGGGTGCCACGCTCGCCGTAGGCCAGCTTCGAGGGGATGGTGAACTGATACTTCGCGCCTTCCTTCATGAGCTGCACGCCCTCGGTCCAGCCCGGGATGACGCGGTTCAGCGGGAACGTGGCGGGCTGGCCGCGCTTGATGGAGCTGTCGAACTCCGTGCCATCGAGCAACGTGCCCTTATAATGAACCTCGACGGTGTCGGTGGCCTTCGGGCTCTTGCCAGCGCCTTCCTTGAGTACCTTGTATTGCAGTCCGCTGGCGGTCGTCTTCACGCCTTCCTTGGTGGAGTTTTCTTTCAGGAACGCTTCGCCTTTTTCGGTATTGGGATCAGCCATGAGGGGCGCGACGCTGCACGCGGCGAGGATGGCTGCACAGGAGATTCTTGCGAGGGTGCGGATTTTCATAAGGGCCGAGGCTAGCGGGCTGGCGTGCGGGATGCAATCGCGTGGTGTTTTCGGAGCGCAGGCTCACTCAAATGCCCGCGGGTCTTCTTCGAGACGGCGGAGTGCGGAGACGTCGAGGTGATCTTTTTCCCGGACGGATGCGGATTTCAGGCGGATGAGCGCGGCCTTGGAGGCGTAAAGCAACGTGCGATCGCCGAGTCGGTGCTTCGGTGCGTCTGCGGCGAAGTCGGCGTAGCGCAGGCCGGCCATGCGGGTGAATACGTCGATCTGGCAGTGCTCGGTTTCCTCGACGATGCGAATGGCACCCTCCTCGTCGGTGAAGTCAGCAACGCTCAGCTCGCGCGCGAAGCCTTCACCAAAATCGGCAAGGCACGTGAGGAAGCGGCGCAGGTTTTCGTCGGTCGAATCGAGAAGAATGTCCACATCCTCGGTGAGGCGCACGTAGCCGTGGAGCGCGACGGCGAGTCCGCCGACGAGAATGAAACGCACGCCGGAATCAGCGAGACGCGCCAACAGTTTTTCGAACGAGGGTTCCATCATCGCGGGGCTTCCATTTTTCGCCGAGCAGCGCGCGGGCATTGCGGCGGAGGGCCTCGACGCGTGCGAGCGGATTCATGCGGGCAAGGCTTCCGCCAACGCGCTTTCGCACGGGCTCCCTGAGCGATGAGGATTCGTCGGCGTTCACGCTGCGGAGGCTAGGCTGGTTCCGCGGCGTTGGCAATCACAGCGGGCGGCGCATCAGGAAAACGGGCTTGATTGAATTCAAGTCCACGCCAGCCGCATGTTCGATTGCCGCTGTGGCGCGTAGCGCCAAAATTCGAATAGCCGGGGGTGACGGAGGAACCCCCGGATCGCTCGCAGAAACGGGCGAGCCGCGGAGCGGCTCCCCAAAGCCCCGCCCGATCCTTTGTGCCGCCGATCACGCGGCGGCCCGCATTTGGCCACCAACCGTGGGTTCCTCGTTCCTCGTCACCCACGGCTATTGTTATTGCGGTGCCAAGCACCGCGAGGTGGACTCGGTTTTGATCACGCCCGAGGAAAACGAAAAAAGCCGCCCCGGTTTCCCGGGGCGGCTTTCGTGATTGTAGCGCGGACAATCGTGTCCGCTTGGTGAGCGCGATGGAGGTGTGACGGCGGGCAGGATTGCCCGCGTTACTTCTTCTTCGCGCGTTTTTCCTCGATGGCGGCCTGCGCGGCTGCGAGGCGGGCGACGGGGACGCGGAAGGGCGAGCAGCTCACGTAGTTCAGGCCGAGCTTGTGGCAGAATTTCACGCTGTCGGGATCGCCACCGTGTTCGCCGCAGATGCCGAGCTTGATGTCGGGGCGGCTCTTACGGCCCTTGTCCACGGCGATCTTCATGAGCTGGCCGACGCCGGTCTGGTCGAGCGTGGCGAAGGGGTTCTTCTTGAAGATTTCGGCCTCGGTGTAGGCGCCGAGGAAGTTGCCCATGTCGTCCCGGCTGATGCCCAGCGCGGTCTGCGTGAGGTCGTTCGTGCCGAAGCTGAAGAACTCGGCGGTCTGCGCGATTTCGTCGGCGGTGAGCGCGCCGCGCGGGACTTCGATCATCGTGCCGACCATGTAGCTGAACTTGATCCCCTTCTCGGCCATGACTTCCTTGGCGACGCGGTGGACGATCTCGACCTGGAGATCGAGTTCCTTCTTGAACCCGACGAGCGGGATCATGATCTCGGGCTTCACCTTGATCTTCTGCTTTGCCACGTCGGCGGCGGCTTCAAAGACGGCGCGGGCCTGCATCTCGGTGATCTCGGGATACGCGATGCCGAGGCGGCAGCCGCGGTGGCCGAGCATGGGGTTGAACTCGTGGAGGTCCTTGACGCGCTGCGCGATTTTCGCGGCGGGGATACCGGTTTTTTCCGCGAGCGCCTGCTGTGAGGCGTGGTCGTGCGGCAGGAATTCGTGGAGCGGCGGATCGAGGAAGCGGATGGTGGCGGGGAATCCCTTCAGTGCCTTGAAGATGCCGGTGAAGTCCTTGCGCTGGTAGGGCAGGAGCTTTTTCAGAGCGGCAATGCGATCCTCGGTCTTGTCGGCGAGGATCATCTCGCGCATGGCGTCGATGCGGTCGCCCTCGAAGAACATGTGCTCGGTGCGCGTGAGGCCGATGCCGGTGGCGCCGAATGCGATCGCGTTCTCGGTCTGCTCGGGGTTGTCGGCGTTGGTGCGCACGGCGAGGCGTGTCGCTTTCGAGCACCACTTCATGAGCTGGTTGAAGGCCTGGAATTTCTCGGTCGCCTGCGCGGCCTTGTCCCCGTGGATGGTGCCGGTGATGATCTCGCTGGGCGAGGTCTTGAGCTGGCCCGCATAGACGGTGCCGGCGGTGCCGTCGATGGAGAGGAAGTCGCCTTCCTGGAAGGTCTGCCCGGCGACGGTGACGGTCTTTGCGCCGTAGTCGATGCCGAGCGCGGAGGCGCCGCAGATGCAGACCTTGCCCATCTGCCGGGCGACGAGCGCGGCGTGCGAGGAGACGCCGCCCTTTGCCGTGAGGATGCCCTCGGCGGCGATCATGCCGCGGAGATCCTCGGGGGAGGTTTCGTTGCGGACGAGGAGGACTTTCTCGCCTTTCTCGGCGGCGGTCGCGGCGCGATCGGCGTTGAGATAGACCTTGCCGGACGCCGCGCCGGGACCTGCGGGAAGGCCGGTGGCGATGGACTTGGCTTTCTTCACCTCGGCGAGGTCGAAGATGGGCGCGAGGAGCTGGTCGAGCTGGTCGGCGGGGTTCCGCATCACCGCGGTTTCCCAGTCGATGAGCTTCTCCTTGTACATGTCCATGGAGAATTTCAGCGCGGCGGCGGCGGTGCGCTTGCCATTGCGCGTCTGGAGCATGAAGAGCTTGCCTTCCTGCACGGTGAACTCGATGTCCTGCACGTCCTTGAAGTGCTTCTCGAGCGTCGCGCGGACCTTCATCAGCTCCGCGTAGCTCTTCGGCATCTGCTTCTTCAGCTCGAGCACGGGCTCGGGCGTGCGGACGCCGGCGACGACGTCCTCGCCCTGCGCGTTGATGAGGAATTCGCCGTAGAATTCGTTCACGCCATTGGCCGGGTTGCGGGTGAAAGCGACGCCGGAGCCGGAGGTCTCGCCGGTGTTGCCATAGACCATGGCCTGCACATTCACCGCGGTGCCCCATTCGGTCGGGATGTTGTATTTGCGGCGATAGACGATCGCGCGGTCATTCATCCACGAGCCGAAGACTGCGCCGGCGGCGCCGCGGAGCTGGTCCCACGGATTATTCGGGAACGCCTTGCCGGTGCGCTCAAGCACGAGCGCCTTGAACTGCGAGACGAGCGCCTTGTAGTCCGCGGTGGTGAGCTTCGAGTCATCCGTGTCGTGCTTGCCGTAGCGCTTGTCCTTGTAGTGCTCGATGGCGGACTCGAAGGGGTCGTGGTCCTCGCCCTGGCGCTTCTGCACGCCCATGACGACATCGCCATACATCTGGATGAAGCGACGGTAGCAGTCCCACGCGAAGCGCGGGTTCTTCGTCGCTTTCTCAAGGGCGACGACGGTCTCGTCGTTGAGGCCGAGGTTCAGGATGGTGTCCATCATGCCCGGCATGGAGTCGCGCGCGCCGGAGCGGACTGCGACGAGGAGCGGCATGGCGGTCGAGTCGCCGAATTTGCAGCCCATGATGCGTTCCATGTTTGCGACGCCTTTTTCCATCTCGGCCTGAAGCGTCGCGGGGTAGGTGCGCTTGTGGGCGTAGTAGTAGGTGCAGACTTCCGTGGTGATGGTGAACCCGGGAGGCACGGGCAGGCCGATGCGGGTCATCTCGGCGAGGTTCGCGCCCTTGCCGCCGAGGAGGGGCTTCATGGTGCCGTTGCCGTCGGCTTTGCCGGCGCCCCACGTGTAAACGTATTTCGCGGATTTTCCGGCGGCTTTCTTCGCGGGCGCGGCTTTCTTTTTCGCAGGCGCGGGCTTCTTTCTCAGGGACTTCGCTTTGGCTTTGGTCTTGGCAGGCATTTCGGTGGGTTCTTGTTGGATGAGGTTGAGAGTGACGGCCCCCAGCGGGGCGAAAAATGGGCGCGCTGTATGGCACAGCGTGCGGGGGGGAGCAAAGGGGATTTTTTCGACGCGAGTCGCTGGCTGGTTCGCTCGCCGTGCGGTTGACGGCGCGAGGGGGGCGACTTAGCGTGCGCGTCCTTTTTATGAGCAAGAAGCCAGTCACCATCTACGACACCACCCTCCGCGACGGAACGCAGGGGACCGGGATTTCGTTCTCGGTGCTGGATAAGATTCGTGTCGCGGAACGGCTGGATGAATTCGGCATCGACTACATCGAGGGTGGCTGGCCGGGGTCGAACCCGAAGGACGCCGCCTTTTTCACCGAGGCGGCGAAGCGCACGTGGAAGCACGCGAAGATCACCGCCTTTGGCATGACCCGCCGCGGGAAGCTGAAGGTGGAGGACGACCCGCAGGTGCAGATGCTCCTCGATGCCCAGACGCCGGCGGTGTGCGTGGTCGGGAAGACTTGGCCGCTGCACGTCACCGAGGTGTTCCAGGTGACGCTGGAGGAGAATCTCGCGATGATCCGCGACACGGTCGCGTACTTGAAGAAGAACGGACGCGAGGTGCTCTATGACGCGGAGCATTTCTTCGACGCGTATCGCGAGGACCCGGATTACGCGATCGCGACGATCAAGGCTGCGAACGAAGCCGGGGCGGACCTCGTGGTGCTCTGCGAGACGAACGGCGGCAACCTGCCCGAGGCAATCGAGGACGTGACGCGCAAGGCGATCGCCGCGCTCGGCAAGCCGGTGGGCATCCACACGCACAATGACGGCGGAGTCGGAGTCGCGAATGCGCTCGCTGCGGTGCGCGCCGGCGCGGTGCAGGTGCAGGGGACGATCAACGGCTACGGCGAGCGCGTGGGGAATTGCAACCTCGTGACGGTGCTGCCGAATCTGCAATTGAAGATGGGCATCCCCGTGGTGCCGGACCTCACGAAACTGCGGGAGCTTTCCCTTTTCGTCGCAGAACTGGCGAACGTCGCGCCGGAACTCCGCGCGCCTTACGTCGGGGAAGCCGCATTCACCCACAAGGGCGGCCTCCACGTCCACGCGGTGCAGAAGCTCGCACGCACCTACGAACACATCGACCCGGCGCTGGTGGGAAATTCGCGCGTGATCACGATCTCCGACATGTCCGGCCAGAGCAACGTGCTCATGAAGGCCGAGGCGATGGGGTTCAAATTCGCCAAGGGCGCGCCCGAGGTGCAGACGGTGCTCACCCGCGTGAAGCAGCTCGAGAGCGAGGGATACGAGTTCGAGGCGGCGGAGGCTTCCTTCGAACTACTCGTGCGCAAGGCCATCGGGAAACACGCGCCGCTTTTCGATCTCCTCGAGTACCACTGCAGCTTCCGGCACACCGGCGACGGTCGCTGGGACAAATGCGAGGCGACCGTGAAGCTCAAGATCGCCGGCACGGAAAGCTACCAGGTGTCCGAGGGCGACGGCCCCGTGAATGCGCTCGACGCCGCGCTGCGAAAGGCGCTGCGCCCATTCCACCCGGGCATCGACCAGATCCAGCTCGAAGACTACAAGGTGCGCATCATCAACGGCCAGGAAGGCACGGCCGCCGGGACGCGCGTCCACATCACCAGCACCGACGGCCACGATTCATGGGGCACGGTCGGCGCGAGCGACAACATCATCCAGGCAAGCTGGCTGGCGCTGGTGGACAGCTTCGAATACAAGCTCGGGCGGAAATAGAGGGCGCGCTTGGGAAATGGCGGCTTGACCAGATCGGGAGAACTCCCGCTAATACGCCGCTTTATGCCGGCAGTCCGCTGTCCGGCGCCCAAATCCAACATGAAGTTCCGCATCCTTTTCCTGGCGCTCCTCAGCATCCTGAACCCGCTGGTGCCCTCTGCCACGCATGCTCAACAAGCGCCCGGCATGCCGGTCGTGCGAAGCATCGAGGTGCAGTTCGTCGGCCCGCAAACCGTCTCCAAGGAGAAGATCCTCGCGAACATGCGCACCCGGGTCGGGCGGCCGTATTCGCCGCAGGTGACCGAGGAGGATGTCCGGAATCTTTACGCGACGGGCAACGTCACCAACGTCCGCATGTTTGGCGAGCCGCAGGGCGACGGGGTGAAAGTGATCGTGGTGGTCGCCACGAAGAGCACCGTGTCCGAGGTCGTGATCCTCGGCTCGACGCGCGTGAAATCCGCCAAGCTGCGCGATCAAATCTCCACCAAGCCGGGCGACGCCTTGAGCGAGTCCGCGCTGGAGGCGGACCGGCAGAAGATCATCGAGTACTATCAGGGGAAAGGTTACGGCGACGTGGACGTCCGCTATCGCACGCAGGGCGACGAGAAGAGGGGGACGGTCCGCGCGATTTTCGACGTCATGGAGGGCTCGCGCGCGAAGATCGACAACGTGACATTCACCGGAAATTCGGCGGTGAAGCGGTCGGAGCTGATGAAAGTCATCAAGACCAAGCCGAAGGGTTTGATGAATGTTTTCTCCTCCACCGCCGGAAAGCTCAACAGCGACCAGGTGCAGGATGACGTCCGCGCCATCAAGGAACTCTACCAGAGCAAGGGCTACATCCAGGCGGAGGTGAGGCCGCCCTCCGTCACGCGGCGTGGTGTGAAGGTGGATGTGACATTTCCTATTGTCGAAGGCGCGCGATTCACGGTCGGAAAAGTCACCTACGCGGGCGCCCGGGTCTTCACGCTGGACGAACTGACCAGGGGCCTGAAGCTCAAGACGGGGGCGGTTTATTCGCCGCAGTCGCTGGCTGCGGACCGGAAGACGATCGGCGACCTCTATGGGGCGAAGGGTTTCCTGGATGCCGCGATCATCCCGACGCCGCTGCCCGGCGGACCCGGGGTCGTGGATGTGAACATCCGCATCGATGAGGGCGTGCAGTATTACGTGGACAAGGTGAACATCGCCGGCAACACGCGGACGAAGGACAAGGTGATCCGGCGCGAACTGGCGCTGGCTCCGGGGGATGTATTCAACACGGTCCGCATGGACGCGAGCCGGCAGCGCCTTGAGAACCTGCGCTATTTTTCCAAGACGGATGTGCGTCCGGCGGAACCGCTCATCTCGGTGCCGGGGCGCCGCGACCTGAACGTGGACGTGACCGAGCAGCGGACCGGTTCTTTCAACTTTGGCGCGGGCTTCAGCTCGATCGACAACCTGCTGGGCTTTGTCGAGCTGACGCAGGGGAATTTCGACGTTGCAGGCTGGCCGCGCCTCACCGGTGCGGGCCAGAAATTCCGCACGCGCATCCAGTATGGAACGCAACGCAAGGACTTCGTCATCGGACTCACGGAGCCGTATTTCCTCGACCAGAGGCTCTCGATCGGAACCGAAGGCTATTATCGTGACGCGAGTTTCACGAGCAACGTGTACGACGAGCGCCGCTACGGCGGGGCGATCTTCCTCCGGAAGCCGCTGAACGAGTTCACCGCGGCGCGCTTCGAGTACCGGCTGGAGGAGACGACCCTTCGGAATTTTTCGCCCTTTGCGTCGCCAACGATTCGCGCCGAGCAGGGCTCCCGCACAAAGAGCCAGGTGAGCGCGGGCATCACCTATGACTCCCGCGACCGGGTCTACCTCCCGCGCATGGGCATGCGCATCGACGCACAGGCCTACCTCGCGGGCGGATTCCTCGGTGGCGAGACGGATATCTACGGCATCAACGTGGAGGCATCGAAATACATCGCACTGCCCTGGGACACGATTCTCACGCTGGAGGGGCAGATCGCGGGAGTGACCACATGGACGGGCGGCGACCGGGTGCCACTCTTCGATCGGCTCTACCTCGGTGGCCCGAACGACCTGCGCGGGTTCCGGTTCCGCGATGTCGGCCCGAAGGACCAGTTCGGCGAGCCCATCGGCGGCCAGTCCCTCGCGAGGTTTACGGCGGAATACACCTTCCCGATCATCGAAATGGCGCGCGGCGCGATCTTCTACGACATGGGCTTTGTGAACCCGGGCGCATGGTCCTTCGGCACCGACAACCTCAACAGCAACTACGGCATCGGCCTTTTGCTTGAAATCCCTGCCATCGGGCCGATCCGGATCGACTACGGCATCCCGCTCCAGAGCGACCAGTTCAACGACTCCAGCGGCCGCTTCCAGTTCAACGTCGGTTACAAGTTTTGAACGGCCACTCATCGAAGCGGGTCTGTTACATTCCATCTTTCCCATGAAGAAATACCTGATCATCCCATTCCTGTCCCTCGTCCTCAGCCTCGGTTCCGCCTTCGACGCCTCCGCGCAGGTGAAAATCGGCACCGTGGACATGAAGAAAATCTTCGACTCCTACTGGCGCACGAAGGAAGCCGAGACCAAGATGAGCGAGACGCGGGCGACGCTGAAGCGCGACCTCGACGAACGCAACGAGAAGCGCAAGGAGTTGCAGGATTCCATCGAGAAACTGAACGATGAGATGAAGAAGCCCGAGCTCAGCAAGGAGAAGGCGCAGGCGAAGATGAAGGAGCGGGAGGACAAGATCGGCGAATGGCAGAACATGATGCGCGAATTGCAGCAGTACCAGGCCGAAAAGGAGAAGCAGCTCGCGGATCAGACCCTGCGCATCCGCAACGGGCTCGTGGACGAGATCAAGAAGGTCGTCGATGCGAAGGTCAAATCCGAGAACTTCGATCTCGTCTTCGACAGCTCGGGCAACAGCATCAACAACGTCCCGATGGTCCTCTTTGCCAAGGAGAGCTACGACTTCACCAAGGAGATCGTGGACAAGCTCAACGCCGACCGCCCCAAGGGCGGCAGCGCGGACAAACCCGCAGAGCCCAAGGCCAACAAGTAACTCCCGGGGCCGTGGAGACAACCGTTTCGGAGCTGGCCTCCCTCGTCGGCGGCCAGCTTGCTCCCGGGGCCGACGGTTCAGTGAAAGTGACCGGAGTCGCGGCGATCGCCGAGGCTCTGCCGGGGGAGATTACTTTCTTTGGCAATGCGCGCTATCTTCCGCAGTTGCGCATCACGAAGGCCGCCGCCGCCCTGGTGCCCGCGGATTTCTCCGAGGCGGTCCCGCCGATTTGCATTCGCTGCGCGAATCCAACCCTCGCGTTCTCGAAGGTAATCGAGCGCTTCGCGCCGCCGCCCGTCCGTTTTGCGCCCGGCGTCCATCCGACCGCGGTGCTCGGCAGGAACGTGCAGATTTCGGCGGATGCCAGCATCCAGCCGTATGCAGTCATCGAGGATGATGCGACGATCGGCGCGCGAACCACGGTCGGAGCACACGCTTACATCGGGCACGGGGTGAAAATCGGCGCGGACTGCCACATCCACGCACGGGTCACGATCGGTTTTCGATGCAGGCTCGGCAACCGGGTGATCATTCACAGCGGCGCCGTTCTCGGCAGCGATGGATTTGGATTTGAGCTGCATCAGGGGCGACACGCGAAAGTGCCGCAGATCGGTATCGTTCAGGTGGACGACGACGTCGAGATCGGGGCGAATACCTCCATCGATCGGGCCCGTTTTGGCCGCACGTGGATCGGCGAAGGCACAAAGATCGATAATCTGGTGCAAATCGCTCACAACGTGGTGATTGGAAAGCACTGCATCGTTTGCGGCCTCACGGGGATCTCTGGGAGCACGAAACTCGGCGATTACGTCACGTTGGCGGGACAGGTTGGCACTGTCGGCCATGTTGAAATCGGGAACGGGGTCATCGTAGGTGCGCAATCCGGTGTAAATAAGTCCTTGCCGGACAAGCAGATATTTATGGGGACACCGGTGGTTCCTGCGAAGGAATGGAGGGAACAAGTGGCGCACATTCATTCTTTGCATAAGTTAAAGGCTCGGGTTGCACGACTGGAGCAGATCCTCGCTGCAACAGAAAAAACGTCTCCGGCGAAAATGTAATCCTTGTGGGAAGGGCAGTCCTGCTTACGGTTCGGGCACACGCACCCCGTCCGATGAGCAAGCGGCCAATCCAACGCAAGCAGACGAAGCGATCGACGAAGACGCCGGCGCGTGCGGGCACGCGTCGGCCTCGCAAGCGGCATCTCGCGACACCGGTCAAGCCGGTGCAGCGGCAGTTCGAGTTCGGCACCGAGGGCCGCTACTTCGATCTGCGCGCGATTTTTGAAAGGATCAACGCGCGTTATTTTCGCAATCGCCTCCGCGGATACAACATCGTGTGGGGCCGCCGGCGGCGCACGCGTCCGAAGAGCTACATCGTCTTCGGCAGCATCCAGGAATATGATCGCGTGATCCGGATTCATCCGCTGCTGGACCGGCAGTTCGTGCCGCAATGGTATCTCGAGTACGTCGTTTTCCACGAGATGCTCCATGCGTTCGTGCCGGACCGGTATGATCGCGCCGGACGGCGGATCGTGCATCACGACGGATTCTTGAAGCGCGAACGGCGGTTCCGGCACTACAAGCGCTCGGTCGCATGGGAAGAGGAGAATCTCGGCCGGTTTCTCCGGTAGGGATTCCGGCGTCGGACGTCAGGCTGGGGGAAGCTTTCCGAGGCGTTTGATGAGATAGGGAAGGAGCTGCTTCTTCCGGGAGACGACTCCATCGAGCAGCCAGATGTGCGGCGGATGCGCAATCGGGTAGTCGATTTGCGCGAGGAAGCGTTCGTCGCCGCGGACGAGCAGCATGC
>JBEBGK010000261.1:0-5590 GCA_040081515.1 Chthoniobacteraceae bacterium | reverse complement strand
CGCCGCTCGCGGACGCGGCCGAGGCGCTGGCGATCGGGCTCACGCACTTCCACCACGCCGCGGGCGCGCGCCAGGGCCTGGCGCCGCTGGTGCGGATATGAAGGTGCAGTGGCTTGGCCGGATCGCCTACGCGGATGCGCTCGCGATGCAGGAGCGCATCGTCGCCGCAAAGGCGGGGGAGCCGGACGCCGACGACGAACTGCTCCTGCTCGAGCATGAGTCCGTTTTCACCATCGGGCGGACGCCGGATCAATCCTCGCTCCGGGACGCTTCCGCGCTGCCCGCGCCGGTGCTCTCGATCAACCGCGGCGGACAGGCCACATGGCACGGTCCGGGGCAGCTCGTCGGCTACCCGCTCCTCGATCTGCGCCGGCGCGGTTCGGACCTGCACCGCTACCTGCGGGAGCTGGAGGAATTCATCATCGCGCTCTGCGCCGGCTTCGGCGTGGCGGCGCGGCGCCGCGAAGGGCACACCGGCGTCTGGGTGGAGGATCGGAAGATCGCCAGCCTCGGCGTCGGCGTGCGCCGGTGGATCTCGATGCACGGCTTCGCGCTGAATGTGTGCGGGCCGCTCGAGGGATTCGCGCACATCACGCCATGCGGAATCGCCGGCGTGGCGATGACGAGCCTCGAGCGGGAGGGCGCGGCCGGTGTGACCGTCGAGGCCGTCGCCGCGAGGGTGGGGGACACGTTCGCGGAAGCCTTCGCCGCGCATTGAGCCCGCTCAGCCGTGGATGATCAGGTCGATCGTCTCCGGCAGATGGTTCGCCACGCGCTCGATCACGCTGCCCTTCAGGAGGCGCGCCATTTTCGCCCGGTGCGAAGTGCCCAGCATCACCATGTCCACCCCGAGCGTCGCCGCGATGTCCACGATCGTCCCGGCGGGATCGCTCGACAGCGCGTAGATCGGCTGCACGCACACGTCCGTCTCCTCGCCGAGCTTCAGCACGAGGGACATGATCGCGGCCGCCTCCGGGTCGTCCTGCCAGCGCGTCGGCTGGCGTCCGCGCGGTTGGGCGGCCCCGAGGAAAACGGCGATCTCCTTCACGAAGAGCACACACAGCGACGCATTGCGGAGCTTCGCCTCATCGAGCGCAAAGCGCAGCACCGGCGTCGGTCCGCGCGCGGCGACGAGGATCTTCTGGCCTTCCTTGAGCTTCGGCCGCAGCCGTTCGATCGCCTCCGGTGTCACCAGGTCCGCGACTTCCTTGCTGACGGTCAGGGTCTTGAGCCCCGTCACCTTGTGGGAATAGGCGCGGAGGGCGAGGCCTGCGCCGATGACGACCACGGCGAAGAAGAGCGCGTTCTCCCGCGCATAGGCGATGGTCAGCTCCGCGCCCATCAGCACGATGAAAGTGAGCGCCATCAGCGCGCGCTCGAACCAGCGCATGTCCAGTTTGCGATTCGCCACGCACGCCCCGAGATTCACCGCGATCGCGCCCACCACGCTGATCTCGTACAGCGCCGCGAGCGCGTCGAAATCCCGCGTGAACGTCAGGATGACCATGGGCAGGGCGGTGCCGATCACGAGCGGGAGCATCGGCACGCCGTGCACGTTCAGCCGCGTGAGCGGGCGCGGCATCTCGCCATCCTGGCCGAGCATGTACATCACGCCGATGACGGCATTGATCGCCGTGTTCACCGCGCTGAGCAGCAGCACCCCGAAGACCGCGCCGACCAGCAGCGCCACCGACTTCCCGGCCCACGCGCCCCAGAGCGCGCCCGCATAGTGCCCGCCGATGAAGCGGAGCATGTAGTCCTTGTGCTCGAGCAGTTCCGCGCGGTTCTGCGGCGAGTCCGCAAAGGAAAGCATCGCCCAGCCGAGGATGACCGTGCCGATCACCACCTCGATGGCCACGACGAACAACGCCATGCCCGCCGTGCGGCCCACGCGCGGCCTCTCGCTCGTCGCGCCCGGGTCCAGCCGCATCACGCCCGTCATGCTCGCGACGGCCTCGACCCCGCTCAGCGCGAGGATCGCCCCGGTGAACCAGATCCACGTCTGCGCCATCGGCCCGTGGGTCGCCGTCACATGCTCGGCCCGGAATACGGGATCCGCCAGCGCCTCCGCCGGCCACCGCAGATGTTCCGTCGAGAGAAAAGGAACGCTGATTCCGATGATGAGCAGCACCGTGGCCACGGTCGGGATCGCCATGGCGATCGAGAGGGTGCCGCTGTGCTTCGGGCCGAACCAGTTGAGCGCACCCATCAGCAAAATCGCCGCCATCGTCGCCGGCGCGATCCATTTCTCCGGCACCCCTAGGTAGCTCATCGCCGCCCAGCCGCTCAGCGCGGCCGTCACGAGGAAATTCGCGATCAGCAGGAACGCG
Source organism: Chthoniobacteraceae bacterium (assembly GCA_040081515.1). Classification (GTDB taxonomy): domain Bacteria; phylum Verrucomicrobiota; class Verrucomicrobiia; order Chthoniobacterales; family Chthoniobacteraceae; genus SXWH01. Next base: position 3,260 of record JBEBGK010000261.1, on the reverse strand, counting down.
CCCACCGCCCCCAGCAGCCGGCTCGTCTGCCGCGCGGCCGAATACACGCCGCCGCCGTCGGGGAAATTCCGGCACACGATCGAGTAATTGTAGCCCACGATCGCCGTGAGGATGCAGACCGCGACGATGACCGGCAGCGAGGCGAAACCCGCCGCCGCGAAGGCGAGGCCGATCACGTACGCCTTCGACGTGCCCCAGTCGCCGTACAGCAGTGCCGCAGCCCGTTTCCAGTCCACGTTGCGCGGCCGCGAGGCATCCAGAGAAGGACCCATGGTAAATTCGGAAATCGCGCCCGCTCAGCGGGTCGCGGGGACGTGGGTTGATTGCAGAGTTACCGTCGTCAAGGAGCCGGGACCGTAGTTTAGCCCCCCAGCCGGCGTCAAGCGCCCCCCGATCCCGACCTCCTGCTCCGGGGCGTGATTGAAAGTGAGTCCACCCTCCGGCGTCTCGCCGAGTGTGCCCCTCCCCATCTTCTTCTTAATCGTTATCGCATTCTTCATCTTCTTCAAAGTGGGAGCATGAGCATGAGCATGACAATGAGTAAGAGGAGAAGCTTTCCGGTGGAACGCGTCACTCCGTGCGCGTTTGGTTGCGCCCCGGTGGAACGCGCAATCCCTTGCGCGTTGTTCTGACCTCTTTGTCTTGCTCGTGCTCATTTGGTTCGCGCAATGAGGCGCAAAGACGCGAAGGGAGAGCGGGAGCTCGGAAAGCGGAGAGGGCGGTCAGGAGACGTGGGGGCTCTGCCGGATGCGGTTGAGGATGTTGGAGGTGATGCGCTGCGCCCTTGCATCCACGCCTTTTGGCTCGGTGTAAACCTTGGGGCGGACGTAGCCGGGCGGAGCGGAGAGGCCGTCGGCCCACCAGCACGTGGCTGCGTTGAAGACAAAGTTGCTTTTTGGTCCCGGATAGATCGTCGCGGTGTAGGTGCCGTCCCCTTTCGGGCCTTTGACTCCGTTCCGGGTCTTGCCAGTGGAGATGACTTCGAGGCCGGGAATGTCGGCGGGCAGTCCCATCCACTCCCAGCCGACCAGGCCGGGGATGCCGTCGCCGCGCTTCATGCCGGTGCCTTCGAAGATCCAATGGTCGGGCATCGAGCAGACCCAGGGGCCTCCGCCGGTGACGGGCGGTACATTGCGTGCGCCGATGAGGTTCGCTTCACTCGGCGTCCGGTAGGGAAAGCGATGCGCTCCCGCCCATGCCTCCGCGCCTGGCAGCCGGGGGCCGAAGGCGTCGACGCGGCTGAAGGTGCGGTTCGGGACGCCGCCTGAGGATGGTCGCGGGTCGATGCGGCCCCAGCAGGTGTCGCCGGAGAAGAAGCAGGCGTTGACTCCCGCAGCGACGGCCGCCTTGAGCTGATCGTACATCTCGATGGAGTAGTATTCATCGTGGCCGATGCTGAGGAAGCCTTTCGCCCGCAGCAGCCCTTTGGCGTCGGCATGAGTGTCGAGATTGGAGATGTAAGTGACGTCGTAACCCTGCGCCTCCATCCAATAGGCGAAGGGGAACTCCCACAGAAACCACGAGCCGGAGCCGGTGGACAGCGGCGCATCGAGGATCTGGCAATACTTGCCGTAGGGCCGGTCGAAGCTCACATCCACACCGGGTCCGCAATACCATTGGTCTTTGCCGTCGTCGTAGAGCGCGAACTGATCCGGCCAGCGGTTGTAGGCCTGCCACGTCGTGTCGGAGCATTGGAAAAGGAAGTCCGCGCGCCGGTCATCGCGGACGATGAAGATGACGTAGCTCTGCCATCCTTCACTTTCGGCGGTGAGCTTTCCGACATGGACGCCGCTCACCCAGTCGCCGGGGATCGTCAGCTCGGCGCAGGGTTCCCACTGGCACTCGCGCACACGGTTCGGTCCGATGGGCGGCTCGCGCTGCGTTGCGCCTTTGAACGGACCGAGGCTAAGGACATGCCTGCCGCCATCGCTGCGGTAATAGCCGGTCCGATAAATCTCGATGGTGAAAGGCGAAGGCGGATTCGTGCTGACGTGAAAGGTGATTTTCTCGCCGGCGCGGACGCTCGTCCGCGAGCAGTAGCCTTCGATCCACGGGCACCGATACTTTGTCCGCGGATCGACGCCTGTCTTGCTCAGCATCCAATCGCGCGTGCCGGGCCGCTCATTCTCGCGCTGGATCGAGTCCGCAGCCGCGGGTGCCGCTCCGGCGGCGGAAGCGCCGATCTGCGCCGACATGGCGAGTGATCCGGTCGTGACGAGGAACTGTCTGCGATTCAGCAGCGAAGAGTAGGGTGACGCTTTTTTCATGGCGGAGGCTCTCGGGACTTTCGCGGGGAGATTGCCTCTAGCCATGGCGGTTTCTTACCGGAAGGCGCGCGGGATAGCAAACTGGGAGCGCGGAACGCGGAAGGAGGCGGGAGGCGGAGAGCGGAGACCGGAGGGCGGGGAGCATGAGCATGACAATGAGTAAGAGGAGAGGCCTTCCCCGGTGGAACGCGCAATCCCTTGCGCGTTTTCCTCTCCCGCCCCGTAAACGCGCGCCGAATGGAGTGGAACGACATAGCCTGCCACGGGCAGCCCGAAGGGCAGCGCCGGCGGGCGCTGGCAGTGCGCGTTCCACCGGCGTTTCGTTGCGGGCCAGGGAAAACGCGCGCGGAGCGACGCGTTCCACCGGGGTTGTTCTTACCTCTTTGTCTTGCTCGTGCTCTTGCTCCGTTTCCTCAGATTGGCGCGTGGCGGCGTCTGTGTGTGGCGCCGGGGTTTACGCGAGGTCGAAGCGGTCGAGGTTCATCACCTTGGTCCACGCGGCGATGAAGTCGCGGATGAATTTCTTCCCGGCGTCGGAGCTTCCATAGACTTCCGCGAGGGCGCGGAGCTGGGAATTCGAGCCGAGGACGAGATCGACGCGGGTGCCGGTCCACTTGAGGGCGCCGGTATTGCGATCGTGGCCTTCAAAGAGGTCGGCTTGCTGCGAGGCGGGTTTCCATTCGGTGCCCATGTCGAGGAGGTTCACGAAGAAGTCGTTCGTGAGGGCCTCGGGGCGATGGGTGAAGACGCCGTGCTTTGCGCCGCCGAAGTTGGTCTTCAGCACGCGCATGCCGCCGATGAGGACGGTCATCTCGGGGGCGGTGAGGGTGAGCAGTTGCGCCTTGTCGATGAGCAATGCCTCGGCGGGGACGGTGTATTTGCCCCGGAGGTAATTGCGGAAGCCGTCGGCGATGGGCTCGAGGACGGCGAAGGATTCGGCATCGGTCTGCTTCTGCGAGGCGTCCATGCGGCCGGGGGTGAAGGGGACCTTCA
>JBEBGK010000260.1:0-5590 GCA_040081515.1 Chthoniobacteraceae bacterium | reverse complement strand
GCGGAGCAAGAAGGGGAGTTCGATGAGGAGACTCGCTGGGCGACGGCCTGGTTCAGTGAGTTCGGCCTGGACGCCGGTCCTTTCGGACGCGCAGACGACCTCGCTCGAGCAAAGAATGTCGCTGTCGACGGTCTCGTGCGCGCCGGCAGTCTGAGCGGCGAGGGCGTCATCATTGCGCGCTACATGGGGCTCGTCGCGGATTCGCGCATCAGCGTGCCGGCGGATCGTCTGCTCCCGGACGAAAAATACACGGCACTGCCCGCGAACAACTTCATCGACGAACTCGCATACGCGCACTTCAAGCGCCTCGGCCTCTTTCCATCCGAGCCGTGTAGCGATGCGGAATTCCTGCGCCGCGCATCCCTCGACACCATCGGCGTGCTCCCCACCGCCGAAGAGGCCCGCGCATTTCTCGCCGACACGGATCCGGGGAAACGCGGGAAGCTCATCGACCGCCTGCTCGCGCATCCCGCGTGGGCCGATTTCTGGGCGAACAAATGGGCCGATTTGCTCCGCCCGAATCCCGACCGCGCGGGCGTGAAGAGCGTCTATGTGCTCGACCAGTGGCTGCGCGAATGCTTCCGCGCAAACATGCCCTACGACCGGTTTGTGAGCGCGATCATCACCACCGAGGGCAACACCCACCGCTTCGGTCCCGCCGTCGTCTATCGCGACAAGCGCGAGCCCGAGGAATTCACCACGATGTTCAGCCAGCTCTTCCTCGGCGTGCGGCTCGATTGCGCGAAGTGCCATCATCACCCGAACGAAAAATGGGGGCAGGAAGACTTCTACAAATTCGCCGCGTTCTTCGGCCCCGTGAAGCAGAAGGGCGCCGGCATCTCCGCGCCGATCTCGGCGGGAAACGAGACGTTCTATTTCGTGCCCGGCAAGGCGGTGAAGCATCCCGTCTCCGGCGAAGTCATGCAGCCGCAACCGCCCGACGGCCCTGCGATGAAGGTGGATGATGCCACCGACCCGCGCCGCGCGCTCGCGGGCTGGATGACCGATGCGAACAACCCATTCTTTGCCCGTGCCGCGGCAAATCGCGTGTGGGCTGCTTTCTTCGGACGCGGCATCGTCGATCCCGTGGATGATTTCCGGATCTCGAATCCGCCATCCAATCCGGCGCTGCTCGATGCGCTGGGCCGGGAGCTGGTGCGGCAGAAGTTCGACCTCAAGGCATTGATGCGCACGATTCTCCAGTCGCGTCTCTACCAGCTCAGCGCCACGCCGAATGAAACGAACCGCGCCGACACCCGCAACTTCTCGCGAGCCTACCGCCGCCGCCTGCCCGCCGAGGCGCTGGCCGACGCGATCGCCGACATCACCGGTGTGCCCGACAGTTACCCAGGGATGCCGCCCGGCAGCCGGGCGATGCAGGCGTGGACCTACAAGATTGATTCGCCCACGATGGATGCCTTCAGCCGGCCAAATTCCAGCACCGACTGTCCCTGCGAACGCGATGCCCGCCCGAGCATCGTGCAGGCGCTGCACCTCATGAACTCGCGCGGCTTGCAGGAGAAACTGGGAAGCAAGTCGGCAGCTTCGCGCGTGCAACGCCTCGTCGAAAGCAAGCTCATGCCCGAGGAAATCGTGACCGAGATCTACCTCGCCTGCTACGCGCGCAAGCCGTCCGGGGACGAATTGAAGCTGGCCACTGCGACCTTCGCCGCGGAGGGAGCGACCCGCCGCAGCGCGACCGAGGACGTGCTTTGGGCGCTCATGAACTCGGCGGAGTTCGTCTTAAACCACTGATGCTTGAGGAAAGTGAGGGCGACGGCGCGAAGAGGGTGGTTGTCAACCGCCCTCAGCGTGCCGGGATCGTGTATGAGAATGCGATCGCGCGATTCTTGCGGCCGTCGCATTCCTGCTCGGGGAGGTAGGAGCGTACAAGGTGTGCGGTCACTCTGTCCGGCGACACCGTGATGCGCATGTAGCCCGGAGCGCCGAGGATCTTCGGCTCGACCTTGCTGTCGTGATGAGGGTCGCCCTGCACGATGAAAGTGAACGCGCGGCCAGGCGGACGCCGCGGGCGGAACGAACGCTCCGCTTACGCGCTCCATGCACCCGGCCTCTCGCGCGTGCTCCGACGGTAGAAATACTGCGTGTCCGGCTGTAAACCGTTGCTTGCGATCTCCGCAGGCTCGCCAGCTCACTGCCGCGCCTGCTCCCGCGGCTTCGGCGTCGCTCCAGCGTTCTTTAGGTCGTCCATCGCGAGGTGGCCGATGGCAACGAGGTCCTTTTCGTTTCGGAGCGCGTGCGTTCGCGGGGTCTGCAACGGCTCGCCTTCATAGCGCAGGACGAACACTCGGTTCGGCGCGGCAAGGTCGTAGGCCTTACCATCGAGGAACAGCGTCGCCGGGGCGTCCGATGTGTATTTCAATGCGACGACGCGCTTCACGTTTTCGCCCGCTACCTGCGACTTCCAAAGATGCAGGCTCCCCTCGAATCTCCACTTCTTGCCCGACGACCACTCGGTGATCCCGCTGGAAAGAAGCCCGTTATAGGAGAGCACAAAGTTCACGTCCTTCGCCGACTGCACGGCAATGGCTGCATAATCCTCGTTGAAGAGGTGCCTCGAGTCCGGCTTCACGTCCGCGCGAGGGGAAGCGGGCGGCGCGATAGTCAAGTCCACTTCGCCTGTCGCGATTTTGCCGCTCCACTCACCTTCACGGGCAGCGCCCGAAGTGGTGTCGCTCCATACCGCGCGCAGTTTGTAGGCGCCGGGCGGGAGGTCGAGATTCACGCGGTCGTCGTCCTTTTTTGCGCGGAGCTTGATAGTGAATTCCTTGAGCTTCACGATGTTCCCTTCTGGCAGGAGCATGTGAGAATAACCCGGTTTTCCGCGGAACTGCGTGATGTCTGCGAAGTGCTCTTTTCCATCCGCGCCTTTCGCGATGATGGATAGCCCGACATCCGCGCGCGGGCTGTGGGAAAGTTTCACGTCTTTATCGCTGGCATTGCACACCCACACTTCCGCCTTCACTTCGCCGCCGACGCGCCACACGGCGTCGTCCGGGATGTGAAGGCCGACGCACACACCGTTTGTCTCCACGCCACTCCATTCTATCGGCTTGTCGAGTTCGAGATACGGGATGCCAACTTTCGCGTATGCGGAATCGGGGAGCTTCGCGGCTGCGCCCTTCGGCTTCTCCGTCGCTTCGGCGGCGCCCGGTCCCCCGAGCGTGAACTCCATGTCCGGCGTCGTCAGTTTGCCCGTCCAAAATTTGTCCGTTGAAAAGTCCGGGCCGTAACCGGTCGTTCGCGCAGCATCGCTCCATTCGCAGCGCAGTTGGTATTTGCCCGGTTTGAGTTCGCGGAATCTCGGCTGCACCCAACCCTGCTCCTTGTTTCCCGGTGCATCGAACGTCAGTGCGAAGCTCTTTATTTTTGCGACATGGCCCGCCGGGAGCACGCACGTCTGCGGAATGGCAAGAATAAGGATGTTCCCGTTTGCGGCACCGTGGTCCTGACCTTCGGAGTCTTTCGCCACGACCCACACTCCCACATCCGAACGCTGCGGATTCGCTTTCAACGTCAGGTCCTTCGTGCCCGCATTGTGCAGCCACATCTCGACATTCACCTCCCCGCCCACGCGCCACTCGCCTTCCACCACGCGCATCCCGATGCGCAGCCCGTCCTTCGCCTCGCTCCACTTCGCGATGGCGACCGGGATGTCTTGGAACTCCACCATCGACCGCCAGAGCGCATCGCTCGGCAGCTTCGCCTTCGCAACCCGCGCCTCGATGGGCTCCGTCGCGGAATACGCCACGTCATCGAGCAGCTTGATGGCCTCCGCCTGCGTCCAGTCGCGCGAGGTGACGAAGCGCGGCAGCAGCTTCGGCAGCTTCATCCCGCTATCGAGATTCGGGTTCGCCTTCACGTAGGCGCGAACCTCCGTCGCGAGCTGCCCGATGAACGTGGCGGGAATCGTCCCGTCGGCGTTCGCCGTGCGTTTCCACAACTCGAAAAGCTCGCGCGCCTCCTACTGCCGCGGCTCGGTGGCAGGCTCCTCCACATCGCGTGTGAGCACGACGAAACTGACCGCTTTGCCTTCCTTGTCCGCGCTCTCGAGCCGCATCGTGTTCGCATCAATCGGGTGAAGCGTCCCAAACGCCGCGCTGTCCGGCCTGCCCGACCCGATAAGTGCCGAGCCACCGGCAGCCGCAATGGTGAACATCGCCAGCGAGCCAATCGTCGCCTCGCCCGTGTAAATATCCAACTGCACGTCCTTCTCCACCGGCGGGCGGTGGAACGAAAGCGTCAGGTCTTTGCCGTCCATCTTTCCGCGCCAGAATCCGAGCAGAGCATCCGGCGTGAGCTTGGCCGCCGCAGCGCCCTTTGGCTTTTCAGCCTGCTTCGTGATCGAGAGTTCGATTTGTTCGCCGCTGCTTGTGGTCATCCGCAGCCTCAGTGCGCCCGCGTCGCCGATGTCCAAGGTCCCATCACGAATCCAACCCTTCGATTCCGGCGGAGGATAAAGGCTCACCTTTGGCGTCGTAAAGTCCGTGTGAATGCTCAGCACGTCTTTGGAAACCGTCTCGCCTTTCGCGATTTCCCATTCGGCCTTGTCTCCAAACCGAAGCACTCCAATCACACCATCTTTCGCTCCTTGCCAAACTCCCCGCAGCGATGCCGCATCGAGCTTCGCCTCGGCCAGCCGCTTCGCCACAAATGCCGCGTAGTTTTCGGGATACAAAAACTCCCGCACATTCCAAAATAAGTCATGTTCCTCTGCCGTGGAAAAGCGCCCGAAATGCTTGAGCCAGGCTGCCATCGTCAGATCCCATTCGTCCACGTAGTTGAGCGACCACGCCGCAGTTTCCGCCTTCCGATTGTCATCCAAAGCCATGCCATCGAGAAGCTGTTGAAGTGCAGCCTTGTTGCCGTTCACCGAGTAATCGTAAGCGGCGAGCGCGAAGCCGATGCTGCCATTTTTGTCGTCGCTGGCCTTCAGTTTTTCATCCGCAAGCAACGGTCGCAACTCTACCGCTTTCTCCACAGCTGCTTGATGAATCATGTCCACCAACCGCTTGATGTCCTCCTTCGATTTGGTCGGCACCGCCGCCAGTCGCAGCGCATCCTCGGGGACAAACGGATTCGCGAACGGAATCTGCGGCGTCTCGTAATACGGGAACTTGCTCCAATCGAGCTTCCGGCGCTGCCCGGCGTCGGCACCCTTTGGCGTTTCAGCAGCGGGCGCAGGGGCGGCGGCCAGTGTGAACTCAAGCTCCTCATTCACCAGTTCACCCGTCCATTCTCCCTCGTGCGCCACTTCGGGGAGGGCGTCGTTCCATTTGCAGCGCAGCTTGTATTTGCCGGGCGGCAGATGAAACGCCGAGACGTGCGGCTCGGAGACGACGCGCTTCTCGGGGTCGAAGCGGAGGGTGAATTCTGCAATGGTCGCAACGTGACCCGCGGGCAGCAGCATTTGCTGGTAGGTGAGCAGGCCGTCGAAGTGTGCGACGGCTGCGGGGTGTTCTTTGCCGGCTTCATCCACCACCACCACGGAGAGGCGATTATCGAGCCGGAAGGTGTAGGAAAACTTCACGTCGCTGTCGCTGCGGTTGCGCACGACGAGACCCACTTT
>JBEBGK010000259.1:0-5600 GCA_040081515.1 Chthoniobacteraceae bacterium | reverse complement strand
GGAAAAGCTTGCTGGATTCGAAGGTGAACTTCCTCACCTCGCCCTGCGGCACGCCCTGCTGCGGCTGTGAGTCGGGGCCGAGCGGGTAGTCTTCCGCGGCGGCGGCGATGGAGGCGAGTGCGAGGAGGAGGAGCGTGCGCATGCGCGGCTTTATGCGTGAGACGGTGCGATTCGGCAAATGCGAAGGAGGCGTTCAGTCTGATTCTTCGTCCTAGCTCGGCGGGTTCCTCGCAGAGCGCGTCGCACTGGCGGGCGGGCATGGCGGCTCGCCAATCGGCGGGGCTTGGTGTAGCCGTGCGACATGACGAGTGACCGGACTCCCGTTGCGCGTGCAGCCAGCTTCGCGTTCGCGCTCGTGCTTGTCGTGGTCGTCACGGGTGGCGCGCTCTGGATGCTGCCGTATCACTGGAATTGGGGGCCGGTGCGGAATTACCGCCAGCTTTACCTCGATGGATGGCTCGCAACGCTCGGCATTTCCGCCATCGCGTTACCGCTCAGTTGCGTGCTCGGGCTGGCTTTCGCGCTCGCGGGCCGATCGGTTTCCCTGCCGCTGCGGTACGTCTCGCGCATTTATGTCGAGCTCACCCGCGGCGCGCCGTTGCTCATCCAGATCTACCTCTACTTTTACGTGTTCGCGAACGTCGTGGACGTTCGCAATCGCTACATCGTCGGGCCGCTCATCCTCGCCGCGTTCACCGGGGCTTACATCAGCGAAATCATCCGTGCAGGCATCGAGAGCGTCGGGCGTTCGCAGTTGGAAAGTGCGCGCGCCATCGGCCTCACGACGCGGCAGACCTACCGGTTCGTCATTTTTCCCCAGGCGATCCGCCAGATTCTGCCCGCGCTCGCCGGCCAGTTCGTCTCGCTCGTGAAGGACTCTTCGCTGCTTTCGATCATCTCGGTCACGGAACTCACCAAGGCCGCCAGCGATGTGAACTCCTTCACCGCCGCTCCCTTTGAAAGCTATCTGCCGCTCGCGGCCGGCTACCTGGTCATCACCATCCCCATTGCGCTCTGGACGCGATCGCTCGAGCAGCGCGCGAAGTTCGACACCTGACGGATGCTCATCGCCTTTCACAAGCCGTTCGGCGTGCTCAGCCAGTTCACCTCGGATGGATCAAAACACCGGACTCTCGCGGATTTCGGATTTCCGAAGGACGTGTATCCGATTGGCCGGCTCGATGCCGAGAGCGAGGGCCTGTTGCTCCTGAGCGATGAGCCCTACCTGAACAAGCGGCTCCTCGCGCCTGAGAATGCGCACAGCCGGACGTACTGGGCGCAGATCGAGCGCATCCCCGATCCGGAGGCATTCGTGCACCTCGGGCACGGTGTCGTCTTTGGCAAACATCGCAGCCTGCCGTGCCGCGCGTGGCTGCTCGCGCCGCAGCCGTTCGTGCCGCCCCGAAATCCGCCGGTCCGCTTCCGGAAAAATGTGCCCGACTGCTGGATCGGGCTCTCCCTCGTCGAGGGGAAAAATCATCAGGTGCGCCGGATGACTGCTGCCATCGGTCATCCGACGCTGCGTCTCATCCGCGTCCGCATCGGTGAGCTCGATCTCGCCGGTCTGGCGCCGGGGCAATGGCGCGAACTGGGAGCCGGGGAACGTGCCCGAGTCTTCGCCGGAGTCCGGCCACCTGCAGGGACGCGGCAAGCGAAACAGAAATAATTGCGGCGACGGGCCGGAGTGGCTCCGACACCCGGGGCCCCGCCCCGGGTCACAAGGGCGTGCGATCAGCCCAGACGATAAACGATCCGCGCCTTCGAGAGGTCGTAGGGCGACATCTCCATCTTCACACGGTCACCCGTGGTGAGACGGATGAAACGCTTGCGCATTTTGCCCGAGATGTGAGCGAGCACGAGGTGCTTGTTGGCCAATTCCACCCGGAACATGGTTCCGGCGAGGACGGACGTGATTTTTCCCTCGATTTCGATGACATCGTCTTGAACAGGCATGGTGTTTTTTCTGATGCGCCAGCCAGGCTGGAGCGTTTTTTGGTTTGGCGGCGCCGGGAATCCGCCATGTGGTGAGCTTCGTTGCGGAACCTTCGGCCCGCCCGGCGTGGGTCGAAGGGGCGGGGACAGTCGGCGCTTTGCCGGGGAATGCAAGCTATTCCGCCGGGTCAATGCCTGCCCGCCGGAGGATCGTTCCGCTGTTGCCACACGGAATCACCGCTCGGCGCCGAACCGCTTCGAGAGATTCCGCAGCGCGGCCGCGTTGTCCGTGCGGCCGGATTTCTGGCCCAGCTTCCGCGTCACGGAGCGCACCAGGGTTCCCGCCCGCATCCTGTCCCCGGCCTGAACGAGATCCTCCGCGTGGTTTGCCGCATCGTTGAGCTGGTTCGGCAATCCGGTTTCCGCGGCGCCCAGCGCGGCGCGCCGCGGGACCGCGTGGGCGTGCCCGCCAAAGACATCCGCCATTTGCAACAGCCAGCCCTCGGTGCCGTCCTCGGAAAATACGAACCAGATCACTGCGTCGTTCTCCGCGACGGATTCGAAGACGCGCCGGTTCGCGACGGTCGGCGTGAGCCGCTCGCGTTTCCAAGCCTTGTCCAGCACGCTCACATCGAGCGCGGTCCCGTCCCACTGCAGCCGGAACTTTTTTCCGTCGCGATCGCCCTCCCACAGGACGCCTTTGATGTCCTCGGGAAAATTCCTCACCCGCTTCGCTGGCGATCCCTGGGCCGCCTTGAATTCGAACTCGAAGGACACCGTCGTCGGCGTGATGAATTTCGCATCGTCGCTGACAAAGTACCAACCGGCATTCGGCCCCTTGAAATTCAGGCGGAACACGCCCGCATCCACAAACGCATATTCATATTTGCCCGTCGCCCGGCCGTCGGGCGTCAGCGCCTCGATGTTCTCGCCGTCGAAACGCAGATGCTTGAGGCTGTTGGTCCCGCGCAAATCCCAGACGACGCCTTTGATTGCCTCCGCGAACTTCCGCACCTCCGGATAGTCCTTGTCCTCACCCTGCGAAACGAAAGCGCCGGCCAGAAGTGCGGCGACGAGGATACGAAGGAGTTTCATGGTGCGCTGTGGTGTCCTTCCCCGGGCATCGTTTCAAGTCGCAATCCGGCCCCGGCACCTCCGGGCCGCGTGATGGAGAAACTTCTCCTTCTTTCCCCGTCGGGATTCGCATTACGTTCCCGCCATGTCGCAACTCGCAGCGCTTCGCCAGGCCGCAGCGGTCTCTCCGGATAATCTCCCGCTCCAGATGCTCTATGCCCAGGCGTGCCTGGATGAGTTTGCCCTCGATGAAGGGCGGGCGGCCTTTGAAAAGGCGCTGCAGATCGCGCCGAATGATCCCGCGCCGAAGCTCGGGCTCGCGCGGACGCTGCATCTCATGGGACGCACGAGCGAGGCGGTGGTGCGGGTCGAGGCCATCACGGGACAGTTCCCGCGTTTCGCCCTGGCGTGGCTTTTCCTCGCGCGGCTCACGCTTGGGGAGGGCAATCGCGAGGCGGCGAATTCCCACTATCGCAAGGCGCTGGAGCTCGATGGCGGCGTCGCCGATCCCGCGCTGGAAAAGGAACTCTACCTCGATCAGCCCCGCGAGCAGCAGCGCGCGGCGATGACCACTAGCGGCAGCCAGACGTTCGAGACCGATGAGTCGGGCGATCCTGCAATCCCGGAGACGGACGGCCTCGGGCAGTTCGAGCGGCCCACCATCAGCTTTGCCGAGGTCGGCGGCATGGACTCGGTGAAGGAGGAGATCCGGATGAAGATCCTCTATCCGCTGCAGAATCCGGATCTTTTCCGCGCGTACGGAAAAAAGATCGGCGGCGGCGTGCTGCTCTACGGCCCGCCTGGCTGCGGCAAGACGCTGCTGAGCCGCGCGACGGCCGGCGAGATCAAGGCCAACTTCCTCGCCATCGGGATCCACGAGATCCTCGACATGTGGATCGGCAATTCGGAGAAAAACCTGCACCGCATCTTCGAGCTGGCGCGCGACCATCAGCCGACGGTGCTCTTTTTCGATGAAGTGGACGCGCTCGCGGCGGACCGCAATGACATGAAGCAGAGCGCCGGGCGCACGCTCATCAACCAGTTCCTCGCCGAGATGGACGGCACGAATGCGAACAACGACGGCCTGCTGATCCTCGGCGCAACGAACGCCCCCTGGCACATCGATTCCGCCTTCCGCCGCCCGGGACGTTTCGATCGCATTCTCTTCGTGCCGCCGCCCGATGACGACGCGCGCGCCGCGGTGATCGACGTGATGGCGAAGGGCAAGCCCGTGCATAATCTCGACGCCCGCGCCCTCGCGAAGAAGACGAAGGATTTTTCCGGCGCGGATCTGAAGAGCGTGTTCGACCTCACCACGGAGCGCGTGCTGTCGAAGGCGATGAAGGAGGGCCGGATCGTGCCGATCACCACCGATGAACTCATCCGCACCGCAAAGGACGTGAAGCCCACCGCGCGGGCGTGGTTCGAGAGCGCGAAGAACTACGCGCTCTACGCAAATCAGGGCGGGTTCTACGACGACGTCCTGAGCTACCTCGGCATCAGGAAATGAGCGGCGATCCGTCCCACGCGCAGTTCATGCGCGGAGTCCAGCTCCTGCGCCTCCGCCGCTACGGCGAGGCCGAGGCCGCCTTTCGCGAACTGCTCGCAAACGAGCCGGATGACGGGCTGTTGCTCCACCAGCTCGCGGTGGCGCAGTTCAACCAGGAGGGGAAGGAAAAGGCTTCGCTCCAGACGATCGAACGCGCCATCGGTTGCGACCCGGCCGATGCCGACCATCACGCATTCCGCTCCGTCATCCTCGCCAGTCTCGATCGCCCGAAGGAGGCGCTCGCCGCCGCCGATGAGGCGATCTCGCTCGAGCCCGGTTCGTCGTTTGCATTCGTCGCAAAGGCGAGCGCGCTCCTGCGGCTGAGCCGCCACGCCGAGGCGGAGTCCGCGGCCCGCGATGCCCTTCGCATCGATCCGGATCATTCGGGCGCCGCGAACATTCTCTCGCATGCGCTCCGCATCCAGGGAAAGAGCGCGGAGAACGCCGGGCAGATCGCCGCGATGCTGGCGCGCGATCCGGAGGACGACGATAATCACTGCGCGGCGGGCTGGCAGGCGCTCCAGCACGGCAATCGTGACGAGGCGCAGAAGCACTTCACCGAGGCGCTCCGGCTCAATGCTGGGAGCGAACTCGCGAGGGAGGGATTGCTGGAGGCGTTCAAGGCGCGCTCGCCGCTGTACCGCGGATATCAGAAGTGGGTCTTCTGGATGGCCAGCCAGACGCAGGCGCGCCAATGGGCGGTGGTCATCGGATTCTACCTCGTCTTCCGCGCCTTCCGCGCACTGAAGGGAACGCCCTACGCGACTCTCGGCGGAATCGGCATGGGCCTCTACTGGCTGCTGGTCCTGTGGGTGCATGTCGCGCGTGGTGTGGGAAATTTCCTGGTCCTCTGCGATCGCATCGCCCGCCATGCCCTGCGGAAGCGCGAGCGAATGGAGGCGATCGTCGTGGGAGGCGGAGTCGTGCTCGGGCTCGCGTTGATCGCGACCGCCTTCCTCGGCAGGTTCCTCATCCCCGAAGGGCAGGAGCGCCTGATGCTGCTCGCGCTCGCTCCCGGCGTCACTCTCATCGCCGCATCGTTCCC
>JBEBGK010000258.1:0-5612 GCA_040081515.1 Chthoniobacteraceae bacterium | reverse complement strand
GCCGGCGACGCGCGCGTTCGCGAGGAACTGCCACACTCCGTTCTCCCGGTCGCGCCCGTCGTAGGCGTGGTATTTCTCAAACTGCCTGGCCGACTTTGCAAAGTCGCGCGCGAAGAGGTAGGCGATTCCGAGCCGCCAGTGTTTCACATCGCGCGAACCGTCGAGCGCGATCTCCCTTTCGAAGTCCGTCACCGCGCCCTTGAAATCGGCCAGAAAAAGCCGGGCGTCTCCGCGTCGCGTCAACCAGTCGGCGCTTTCGGGTTCTTTGGCCAGCGCTTCGTCCGCTTCCCGTTTTGCCTTTTCGAAACCTGCGATCATCTGCTTGCGCGTCTCGGGGGAAAGCGGCGGCTCTCCGGCGGCGGAGCAGGAGCACTGGCAGGAGGAGGGCGCGGAGAATCATTCCCGGAGGCTGGCAGGCACGCCGCCGGACGGCGAGCCCCGTGATCGGCGCGAGACGGCGGTTGCGACCCGGCAGGGGAGCCGCTAGCGTCCCCGCCTTCCGCATGACGCAATCGAGCCAGGCACCCGCACAGATTTCCGCGCGCGATCTTCATCGGTCGTTCAAGATGGGCGATCGCACCATCGAGGTGCTTCGCGGCATCTCGGTGGACATCACGCCGGGCGAATCGCTTTTCCTTTCCGGCGCGAGCGGCGCCGGGAAGAGCACGCTGCTCTACACCATCGCGGGCCTCGAGCGTCCGGAGCGGGGGACCGTGAGCTTCGGCGGGACGGACATCTATTCCCAGTCGGAGCGGGACCTCGCGCGGCTGCGGAACACGAAATTCGGTTTCATTTTCCAAGCCTACCATCTCCTGCCCGAGCTGACGGCGATCGAGAATGTGATGCTCCCGGCGCTCATCGGCGGCTCGGCGAAGGAGAGCGCCGCTGCGAATGCGCTCGAGCGCGTTGGGCTGAAGGAGCGGCTGCAACATCTGCCCGCGGAACTCAGCGGCGGCGAGCAGCAGCGCGTCGCCATCGCGCGGTCGCTCATCAACAACCCGGAGGTCATCTTTGCCGATGAACCCACGGGCAATCTCGACTCGAACACCGGCCGCAGCATCGTGGAACTGCTCCTCACCCTCGTGCGCGAGCAGAGTAAGACGCTCGTTGTGGTCACACACGATGCCTCGCTCGCCCGTCGCGGCGACCGCCAGCTCGAAATCCACGACGGACAGATCGTCGGGTCGTGATCCGTCACGGCACTTGAATTCACGCGGAGGCGCTGCCACCCTCACTTCTCCCGCATGACGAAAGAACTGCTCATCTACCTCGACGGAAAACTGGTACCTGAATCGGAGGCGAAAGTTTCCGTCTTCGATCATGGGTTGCTGTACGGCGACGGCGTTTTCGAGGGCATTCGGTTTTACAACGGGCGCGTCTTCCGTCTCGAGGAACACACGCGCAGGCTGTACGACAGCGCGAAGGCGCTGCTCCTGAATGTCGCGATGACGCCTGCGGAGGTGATCCGTGCGACGGTCGAGACCGTGCGCGCAAACGGACTTCGCGACGGCTATATCCGCACGGTGATCACGCGAGGCCCGGGCTCGATGGGCCTGTCGCCTTACAAGTGCCCGAAGCCGACGGTCTTCATCATCGCGGCAACGATTCAGCTTTATCCCGAGAGCGCGTATCGCGACGGCCTCGTGATGGCCACCGTCGCCACCAGGCGGCCGCGGCACGACATCCTGCCGCCGCAGGTGAAATCGCTGAATTACCTCAATAACGTGATGGCCAAGGTGGAGGCGATCCAGGCGGGCGCCGAGGAGGGCCTGATGCTCAACGATCAAGGGCTCGTCGCGGAGTGCACCGGGGACAATATTTTCATCGTGCGCGACGGGGCCGTCTCCACTCCGCCGCTCAGCGCCGGCGCGCTCGATGGCATCACGCGCCGCGTTGTTTTCGAGATGGCCGGGGAACTTGGGATTCCGATCCGCGAGCGCGACCTCACGCGGCATGACATCTTCACCGCGGACGAATGCTTCCTGACGGGTACCGCCGCGGAGGTCATCGCGGCAGTGAAGCTCGACCAGCGCGTCATCGGCACTGGCAAGCCCGGCACGATCACGCAGCGTTTCGTCGCGCGTTTCCGTGAACTGACGCAGACCACGGGCACGGCGGTGTACGAATAGTGCCGGCATGGCGGACTCCGGCTGGCAGCGGGCGTGCTTGACCTGTGCGTTTCGTGTTCCATCTTGGCGTTGAAATGAATTGCGACGTCTGCAAACAAAAAACCGCCACGGTCTTCCTCACGCAGATCGTCGATGGCAAGATGCAGAAGGTGAACCTCTGCGAGGCGTGCTCCAAGGAGAAGGGGGTGACGGACCCGACCGGCTTCGCGCTCGCGGATCTCCTGCTCGGCCTTGGCGCGTCGGAGGAGATGGAGAAGAGCAGCGCCGGGCAGCGGTGTTCGATGTGCGGTTTCAGCCAGGCGGATTTCAAGAAGACCGGACGTTTCGGCTGCTCGAATTGCTACGAGGTTTTCGGCGACGGCCTGGAGGCGATGTTCAAGGGGATGCACAAGGGCACGACCCACGTCGGCAAGGTTCCCCAGCGCCTCGTGAAGGCGCGTCAGCGCGACGAGGAAATGAAGAAGCTCCAGCGCGAGCTGCGAAAGGCCGTGACCGAGGAGAACTACGAGACCGCCGCCCAATTGCGCGACAAGATCCAGCAACTGGAGGCCGGAACCGGAAAGGGAGTCTGAGCCATGGCGCTTCATAACATTCTCACCGAGTCGGGCGAGTGGCTTAGCGGCGGCGGCCCTCAGAGCCATATCGTCATCAGCAGTCGCGTGCGGCTCGCGCGCAACCTCAGGAATTTTCCCTTCCCGGGATGGGCGAAGAAGACTGACCGTATCGCGGTGCTCGAGTGCGTGAAGCCCCAGGTCGAGACCCTGCCGGAGATGAGCGACGCCTACTCCGCGTATTCGCAGGATCTCAGCGCGCTCGAGAAGCAGGTGCTCGTCGAGCGGCACCTGATTTCACGCGAGCATGCCGCGAAGAGCATCGGCTCCGCCGTCGTGATGAATCGCAAGCAGACGCTCTCGGTGATGATCAACGAGGAGGATCACCTGCGCATCCAGGGCATCCGCAGCGGGCTTCAGCTCAAGAATGTCTTCAAGATGGTGGACAAGGTGGACAACACCCTCGGGGAGAAACTCGATTTTGCCTTTCACTCGAAATACGGCTTCCTCACCGCGTGCCCGACGAACGTCGGGACCGGAATGCGCGCCAGCGCCATGATGCACCTCCCCGCCCTTGTGCTCAGCGAGCAGATCAATCAGGTCATCCAGGCCGTGAACAAGGTGGGCCTGGCGGTCCGCGGGCTCTATGGCGAAGGCACCGAGGCGCTCGGGAATCTGTTCCAGATTTCCAACCAGACCACGCTTGGCGAGAAGGAGGAGGACATCATCGCGCGCCTCAACAAGGTCATCGAGCAGATCCTCCACCACGAGGTGAACGCCCGTGCGAGCCTGCTTCAGAAGCGGCCGGTGCTGCTCCTCGACAACATCGGTCGCGCCTATGGAATCCTCCGCCATGCGCACAGCATGGCGAGCAAGGAGGCATTGAATCTCCTGAGCTGCCTGAAGCTGGGCGTGGACCTCGGATTCTTTGCCGAGGATTGCCAGTTGATCGTGGATGAACTCTTCATGGAGACGCAGCCGGCGCACCTGCAGAAGAGTTCACAGCAAAAGCTCCAGGCCGACGAACGCGATACGCTCCGCGCGGACATCATCCGGACGAAACTCGCGAAGTTTCCGAAGCCCGATGGCAAGAAGGCGATCGCGCGCGGACAGGAGGAAGCGAAGCCGAAGGAAAAGGAAAAGAACGGCGGCGAGGCCGTCTGATTACGCCAGCAGCGGTGTGATCACTTCGCCATGCACGTCGGTGAGACGACGGTCGATGCCGTTGTGGCGGAAGGTGAGCTTCGTGTGGTCGATGCCGAGCAGGTGCAGGATCGTGGCGTGGATGTCGTACACCTGCGTGGGGTGTTTGCGGTCGAGCGGTTTGTAGCCCCACTGGTCGCTTTCGCCGTGCGTGATGCCGCCTTTGATGCCGCCGCCGGCGAGCCAGTTGGTGAAAACGAATGGATTGTGGTCGCGGCCCTTGCCGCCTTGCGACGATGGCATGCGGCCGAATTCCGTCGTCCATAGGATGATCGTATCGTCGAGCATCCCGCGTTGCTTGAGGTCCTGGATGAACGCCGCGCAGCCGCGCGCCATGCCGAGCGAGAGCGGGCCGTGGTCACGTGCGATGTCCTCGTGCGAATCCCAGTTGCGGCGCGGGAAGCCGTTGTCATTGCCACTCCACACCTGCACGAAGCGCACGCCGCGTTCGAGCAGGCGGCGGGCGGCGAGGCATTTCTGCGCGAAGTAAAATGACTCCTCGTCCGCATTGATCTCCTTCGGCCACGTCTGCGGGCCGCGGTCGAGGCCGTAGAGTTTCTGCACGTGTGCGGGCTCGGCCTTGAGATCGAGCGCCTCGGGCGCGGAGAGTTGCATCTTCGCGGCGAGTTCGTAGCTGCGGATGCGTCCCTCGAGTCGCTGGTCGCCATCGCGCGATGCCGCATGGCCGCGGTTCAGTTCGGCCATGAGCTGTTGTGCCGCCGCCTCGGTCTTGGGCGTGATGAAGTCGCCCGTCTTGTGCGGGTAAAGGTCGGCGATTGGCGTCTCCGCGCCGGGATAGATGATCGTGCCGCTGTGCTGCGCGGGGAGGAATGCGGAGTCCCAGTTCTTCACGCCATTCGAGCCGAAGCCGCGATGATCCGGCAGCACGACGAAGGTCGGCAGATTGTCATTCATCGAGCCGAGCCCGTAGCTCACCCAGCAGCCCGCGCCGGGAAATCCCGGGAGCACAAAGCCTGTGGCCTGCAGCAGCGTGGCCGCCGAGTGGACGCCGGACTTGCTGGTGACGTTGTGGATGAATGCGAGGTCATCCGCGACTGCCCCGAGTGGCGCGACGGTATCGCTCAGCATTTTGCCGCTCTGCCCGTACGGTTTGAAATCCCACACCGGCTTCAGCCACGGCCCGAGTCCATTTTGGAAAGCCTCGACGTGCTCGCCGAAATCACTCGGCTCCCCTTGGTGCTTCACCAGCTCCGGCTTGTGGTCGAACAGATCAATGTGGCTCGCCGCGCCGGACATGAAGAATTGCACCACACGCTTCGCCTTCGCCGGATGATGCAGCTTTCCGCCGGGCAGCCCGCCGCCCGCGAGCGCGTTCTCACCGAGCATCGAGGCCAGCGCGATGCCACCCAGCCCGCCGCCGGAGCGCCAAAGAAATTCCCGGCGCGTGATGCCGCGCTGCATTGCCTGACGATGGAATGGGGAGTCGTTGTTCATGGCTTCAGTCCACAAAGGTGAATTCGTTCAGGTTCAGCAGCACCCGGCAGAGATTCGGCAGACCGTTCGCCTTTGCAAAAGCAATGAGTCGCGCCCTTTCGGTGGGCGTGGGAGGGCGGCCGAAGGCGAGCTGGTGCGCGCGCTCGATTCGTGCGGAGAGGTCGGGGGCCTCGCGCTGCACGCGCTCGGCGAAGTGGCGGGCCTGCGTGAGCATGAAGCCGTTGTTCAGCAGCGCGAGGGCTTGCAGGGCGGAGAGGCTTTCGTTGCGCTTGTC
>JBEBGK010000257.1:0-5625 GCA_040081515.1 Chthoniobacteraceae bacterium | reverse complement strand
TCCGGGAGGCGGCGGCATCGGTGGGCCGGGCGGCTTCGGGGGAGGCGGCGGCATGGCGCCGGAACCCGGGAGAGACACCTTCGACGTTTCCTTCTTTGGCGATTGTCCGGCGGATTCATCGCCCGAACCGGGCACCGCCACGCGGACGGTTTCGCGCTTTGCCACCGGTCCCTCCGTCGTCGGGGGAAGGGTTATCCGGATCGTCTCGCTCTTCGAGGGGTCATCATCCGCTGAAGCGCTGGTGGAGGGATTTTCGTCGGCCATGGCGTTGGTTTGAAAGGTTGATTGTCTATCACAGGGCGTTTCCCGGGTGTCAAACTGTTTGTCGGCGAAAATCTGCGCGGTAAAGCGGGGATCTTTTTTCTTCCGGGGAAAGTTGCCCTTGCCGCCGATTGGCACGCGCCCCTAGCCTGCGCCGATGAAGATTCTCGTCACGGGAGGCGCGGGGTTCATCGGCTCGCACTTTGTCGAAAAGTGCCTCGTCCTGGGGCACTCCGTCGAGGTCATCGATGACTTCAACGACTTTTACGACCCGGCGATCAAGCGCGCAAACATCGCGGGCTTCGCCGCGCATGTGCCGATCCATTCGCTGGACATCCGGGATGGCGACGGCGTGCTTCGCATCACAAGGGATCGGAAGTTCGACACGATCGTCCATTTCGCAGCGCGCGCCGGCGTGCGCCCCTCGATCCTCGCGCCGAAGCTGTACATCGATGCGAATGTGACCGGCACATATCACATGCTGGAGGCTGCGCGGCAGGGAAATGTGCCGCGTTTCGTGTGTGCGAGCAGCTCGAGTGTTTACGGGGTGCTCAAGACGCTGCCTTTCCGCGAGGATCTCGCCCTCACCCAGACAATCTCGCCTTACGCGGCCACCAAGCTCGCGGCGGAACAGCTCTGCTCGTGCTACTCGCACGTCCACGGACTGCGGACGGTGGCGCTCCGCTTTTTCACCGCTTACGGCCCCCGGCAGCGGCCGGACCTTGCGATCCATGCCTTCACGAAAGCGATGTGGGAAGGCAGGCCGATCCAGCAATTTGGCGACGGATCCACCCGGCGCGACTACACCTACGTGGACGACATCGTGCAGGGTGTGGCGGCGAGCCTCGCCTACGAGGGCCAGCTCTGCGATGTGTTCAATCTCGGCGAAAGTCAGACCGTCGCCCTGAGCGATCTCATCGGCCTGATCGAAAAGGCGCTCGGCAGGACAGCCGTCATCGACCGGAAGCCCGAGCAGCCCGGCGATGTGCCCGTGACCTATGCGGACATCTCGAAAGCCCGCGCAATGCTCGGCTACGATCCCCGGACGAAGATCGCCGAGGGCATCCCGAAATTTGTGGACTGGTTCCTGAAGACACGCACCTGAGACGCTCCCACTCCGCCCCACCGAAGCATGTCGCCTCCGCAAACAGCCGTCGAACTTCTCCAGGAACTCATCCGCATCCCGAGCGTGAATCCGGAGGGCGATCCCGGCACCTCGCAGACCGGCGAGCAGGCGATCGCCGGATGGCTCGCGGACTGGCTCCGCCGGGAATTTCCCGGGGCCCGCGTCGAGCTTCGCGACGTGCTGCCGGGAAGGCCAAACGTCGTGGCGCGCTTCGCGGAGGCCGATGGAAAAAAGCCGCGCCTGCTGCTCGCGCCGCACACGGACACGGTGAGCGTCGGCGGAATGACGATCGCGCCGTTCGGAGGCGATTTGCGCGACGGGCGCGTCTGGGGCCGGGGCGCGAGCGACACGAAGGGCACGATGGCGGCGATGCTCTGGGGCCTCCGAGAAGCTCGGGACGTGCTGCCGCGGCTGGGGCATGAGGTGTGGTTCGCCGGTCTCTGCAGCGAGGAGGCGGGGCAGTACGGCGCACGGACGCTCGCGGAGCAGGAGCGGTTCGATTTCGTGATCGCCGGCGAGCCGACCGGGCTCGACGCCGTGCTCGCCCACAAGGGCGCGCTCTGGCTCACGCTCACCACCCGCGGCCGGGCCGTCCACGCAGCCGGGCCGGAGCACGGCGATAACGCGATCTACAAAATGGCGGACCTCATCCGTTTCATCCGCGACGAACTCCAGGCGGAACTCGGAGCCGGCCGACATCCGCTGCTCGGTCATGCGACCGTGAGCGTCGGCACCGTGAACGGCGGGAGCAAAATCAACATCGTCCCCGATCAATGCACGGCCGAGGTGGACATCCGCTATCTTCCCGGCGACACGACCATTTTCGAACGCGTGAGCGACCGGCTTCGCACCATCGTTCGCGATGTCGAGATCGAGGAAAGCAGATCCCAGCCGATGCTGACGGACGCCGGCCACCCCGTGATCCGGCTGCTGGAGAGTTGCGGTTCGCGCTGCATCGGCGCGCCGTGGTTCAGCGACGCGGGGATTTTTTCCGCGGCCGGCATGCCTTCGATCGCCCTCGGTCCGGGCTCCATCGCACAGGCACACACCCGCGACGAGTGGATCGCGGTCGAGGATCTGGAAAAGGGCGTCGCCTTCTTCCGCGATTTCCTCAAGCGACTCTGAATCCGGACAGATCTATTTCTTCCCCTTCGCCGCGCCCTTCTTCTTCGCCGGCTTTTTCTTGTCGTCGGCAGGGTTGCGGATGTTCTCGGCCTTCGCCTTGCCGCCTTCATCGCTGAAGATGACCAGCATATTTTCCCCCGGCTTGAAGTCCGCAAACGTGGCCTTTGCGCGCTGGCCAAAGACCGTCCCGGAATAGATCGCAAAGGAACGCGTGCCCTTGGGGCCTTTCACGGTGACACTGCTTTCGTTGATCGATTCAACCGTCCCCGCGAACTCGGTCGATTTCGGCGGCAGCTTCGCGGGCGAAAATGCGGGGCTTGCGAAGAGAAGGACAGCGGTGAGAAGCAGGGAGGTGAAGGTTTTCATGCCCGCGAGATATCGCCAGCCTTGGCAGTGAAGGCAAGCCGTTCCCTCCAGCCGATGCAGGCTACAGTTTGCGGTCCGCCTTCGCGCTCCGCAGGTGGATCGTCTTGGAATCGAGGTCGTGAATCGCGCGGATGTACCGCACGGTGCGGCTGCGCGAGCGCATCAGGATGCTGTGGGTGATCGCTTTCCTGCCCGTGAGCCGCACGCCAGGGAGCAACGGGCTGTCGCTGATTCCTGTCGCGCAAAAAATGCAACTGTCCCCGGAAACAAGTTCCGCACACCGGAAGACACGGTTCAGTTCCGCCTCGCCGATGGCCGCGATCGCCGCGGCACGCTCCGCGGCATCCCGCGGCTTCATGCGAAGCAGCATCTCCCCGCCCAGGGCGTTCAGCGCCGCAGCAGTGAGGATCCCCTCCGGCGAGCCGCCGATCCCGTAATACATGTCCACATCGCTGTCGCCGAGCGATGGCGAGACCGCCGCGGTGATGTCGCCGTCGGTGATCAGGCGCAGCGCGGCACCCGCCTTTCGGACCGAGGCGATGAACGCCTCGTGCCGCTCGCGCTTCAGTGTCATCACCACGAGTTCGCTCACGCGTTTGCCCAGCGCCTCGGCGATTCGCCCGAGGGTGACCGGGATGGGATCGTCCATCGCGATGGGCGGCATGCCGCGCTCGACCGCGCGGACGACGGCGGGGCCGTACGCGAGCTTCTCGGAGTAGAAAGTGGGCAGGTTCTTCATCACGTGCGGGGACTCGGCGGTCGCCTCGCTCGCGGCCATCACGGAGATGCTGTTGGGCAGGCCGTAGGCGATGTTCGTCGTGCCGTCGATCGGGTCGAGGGCGATCTCGAAGCGCGGCGAGCCCATCCGCCACGTGCCGAGGTGTTCGCCGAGGAAGATGCCGGGCGCGTTGTCCTTCTGCCCTTCGCCGATCACGACCTCCCCGCAGATGTCCACGAGGTCGAACACGCCAAAGATCGCGTCGCAGGCGGCGGCATCGGCCTTCTCCTTCTCGCCGCGACCGAGCCATGGCAGGGAATTGAGCGCGGCGTTTTCCGTGGCGCGGACGAATTCGAACTCAATCGTCCGCTCGGGGTCGGTGGATGTGAGGGAAGCCATTGGTCAGGCGACCTTCATCGAGAACGCCGCCAGTCGTCAACCCTCCTCCCTCGGGCCGAAAAACAGACCGGCCCGCCGGCTTTCGATGCCGGCGGGCCGGAAGTTTGGGAGCCCCGTTTTCGGAACCCGCTTAATTGTTCGCGGCGATCGCCGCCATGTCCTCTTCGTCGGGCTGCGATGCGAGCAGGTGCTCGATGGGATGTTCGCGTTTGCGCAGCGCGCGGCGCAGTTTCGCCAGCGCGATGTTTTGAAGCTGGCGGATGCGCTCACGGGTGACGCCGAATTTCTGGCCGACTTCCTCGAGAGTGCGGGCTTTGCCGCCGTCGAGACCGAAGCGCGAATTGATGATCTTGCGCTCGCGGGCATCGAGGACCCCGAGCAGATCCGCGACTTCCTCCTGCAGATCCTTGTCCGAGAGATTCTCGGCAGGGTCCACGGCGCTGTCGTCGCCGACCAGCTCGCCGAATTCGGTGCCGTCCTCATCATTCAGAGGGGCATCGAGCGAAGCAGGGCGGATGCTGACGGTGCGGAGCTGCGAGAGCTTCGAGGCGGAAATGCCGACCTCGGCAGCCAGTTCGTCATCGGTGGGCTCACGACCCAACTCCTCGCTCATGGCGAGGGCGAGCCGCTTGACCTTGGCAATCTTGTCAACGAGATGCACCGGAAGCCGGATGGTCTTGGACTGGTTGGCCAGGGCGCGCTTGATGGACTGCTTGATCCACCAAGCCGCGTAAGTCGAGAGCTTGCCGCCCTTGGCGGGGTCGAAGCGTTCGACGGCCTTCATCAGGCCGATGTTGCCCTCGGAGACGAGGTCCAGAAGCGGGAGGCCGAGATTGCTGTAATCATGCGCAATTTTCACAACCAGGCGCAGGTTCGCCTTGATCATGTGGGCACGAGCGGCCTTGTCGCCACGCTTGATGCGGGCGGCGAGTTTGATCTCCTCCTGAGGCGTCAGGAGCGGAGTCTTGCCGATCTCCCGGAGGTAGATCTTGAAACCGGAATCAGAGTCATCGTACTTGGACATATGGTTATCCTTCGCTTTCTAGTTTTTGTGAGCAGTTGACGTGCGGGGCGGTTGAAGTTCGGGGATTTTATTCGACGGGCTTCACCAAGACGAATCGTGCAACTACAATGTATGGACGCATTCCTACGCGATTTTGTTCAGAAAAAGCAAGATTTTTTTATCAAATATAAACATTGTCATTAATTAATCCGGTTAACGATGCCCTCTTAGACCGCTTGAAGCCGGCCGCGTTCATTCGGCAGAGCACCCTGTGCGGAGGAGACATCTGCAACGGCTCTGGAGCATCGCTGTTACCATACGGTAATCAACTTGCTTCCAGATTCTTATACATTGATCCCCGCGGAGTTTCCTCGGTCATTTCCTCCTGCTCTTGCCCGGAAACCGCAGACCATGCGGCCACATCACGGTCAGTCGGAATGCCGGACGACTGTGCCTACTCTCCGACGTCCCTCCCGCACGGCCCGCCGGCCCGGACACGTGGTATGTCCACGCGGTGGCGAAAAAGCGCTAGCCCAAGTTCCGCAGTTCGCGCCATGGCGGAAAAATCTTTCCCTTTAGCCGCGGCGCGGCGGGGTGGTGTCGCCTCTGTGGGGAGGTTGTTTTGGG
>JBEBGK010000256.1:0-5640 GCA_040081515.1 Chthoniobacteraceae bacterium | reverse complement strand
GCCCTCGAAGCCGCGGAGAAAACGGCGATCCTCGGCACCATCCGCTCGAAGTACGGCGCGGATGTGACGAGTGAATTCAGGACGAACCCCGCCCTCATCGGCGGCCTGCGCATCCAGGTCGGCAGCGATGTCGTGGACGCCAGCGTCCGCAGCCGCCTGGACCGCCTCGCGAATGACCTCGCGGCATAGTTTTTCACCCCAACCTTTTCCCAATCTACCAAAGCCATGAGCAGCATCCTGCAAGACCTCGAATCCAAAATCGCCGGCCTCAAAACCAGCACCGCCAAGTCCAACGTCGGCATCGTCCGTGAAGTCGGCGACGGCGTCGCGAAAATCGAAGGGCTGAGCGACGTGATGCTCAACGAAATGCTGGAATTCCCCGGCGGCGTCTATGGCCTCGCGCTGAACCTCGAGGAGAACGAAGTCGGCGCGGTGCTGCTCGGCGATGACAAGCTGGTCGTCGAAGGTTCCGAAGTGAAGACCACGGGCAAGCTGCTTTCCGTTCCGGTGGGCAAGGGGCTGCTCGGCCGCGTGGTGAATACGCTCGGGCAGCCTGTTGATGGCAAGGGCCCGATCACTGCCACCGCGCAGTATCCGGTGGAAAAAATCGCGCCCGGCATCATCAAGCGCAAATCGGTGAGCCAGCCCGTGCAGACCGGCATCATGGCCATCGACGCGATGATCCCGATTGGCCGCGGCCAGCGCGAGCTGATCATCGGTGACCGCGCGACGGGCAAGACGACCATCGCGATCGACGCCATCATCAACCAGGGCCGCATCAACAAGGCCAACGAAGGCAAGGCCGGTTTCCGTCCTCTTTATTCCATCTACGTCGCCATCGGCCAGAAGCAGTCGAACGTCGCGCGCAACATCGCGGTGCTCGAAGAAACCGGCGCGATGCAATACACCATCGTCGTCGTCGCGACCGCCTCGGACACGGCATCCATGCAGTATCTCGCGCCGTTCGCGGGGGCCTCGATGGGCGAATGGTTCATGGATAACGGCATGGACGCGCTGATCGTGTTCGACGATCTCTCGAAGCAGGCTGTCGCCTACCGCCAGGTGTCGCTGCTCCTCAAGCGCCCCTCGGGCCGCGAGGCGTATCCCGGCGACGTCTTCTATCTCCACAGCCGCCTGCTCGAACGCAGCGCGCGTGTGAACGAAGCAAGCGGCAACGGATCGCTCACTGCGCTGCCGATCATCGAGACGCAGGCTGGCGACGTTTCGGCCTACATTCCGACGAACGTGATCTCCATCACCGACGGCCAGATTTATCTCGAGACGGATCTCTTTTACCAGGGCATCCGCCCGGCAGTGTCCGTGGGTCTGTCGGTTAGCCGCGTGGGCTCCTCGGCCCAGATCAAGGCGATGAAGCAGGTCGCCGGAAAAATCAAAGGCATGCTCGCCCAGTATCGTGAGCTCGCGGCGTTCGCTCAGTTCGGCAGCGACCTCGACGCGGCGACGAAGGCACTGCTCGACCGCGGCCAGCGCATCGTGGAAATCTTCAAGCAGCAGCAATACAACCCGCTGCCCGTCGAACTGCAGGTCGCGACACTGTGGGCGGTGATGAACAACCACTACGACGACGTGCCCGTGGATCGCGTGAAGGAATTCCAGATGAAGTTCCAGGACTACCTCAGCACGCGCAAGGAAGCCGTCCTTGCCGGCCTGCGCGACAAGCCGGAAATCAACGACGCAAACGCAGCGGCGCTCAAGGAAGCGATCGCGGAATTCAAACAGGGCTGGCGCTAAAAAGTGATTTCGCCAGAGCTATTCCATCCGATGACGAAGATGTTGCCAGCACTCGAGATCGAGAGCGCGATCCGCGTGATTCGAGGGCAGCGTGTCATGATGGATTTTGATTTGGCGAAATTCTACGGAGTGGAGACGCGGCGGCTCCTTGAGCAGCTCCGGCGCAACAAGAATCGCTTCCCAAGGGATTTTGCGTTTCAACTTGATGCCGTTGAGTTTGCAAACTTGATGTCGCAAATTGCGACATCAAGTTCCCACGGCGGACGACGCAAATTGCCCTGGGCCTTCACCGAGCATGGGGCTGTCATGCTGGCGAGTGTGCTCAACAGCAAGACCGCCATCGGCGCGAGTGTCGCCATTGTGCGCGCATTCGTCGCGCTGCAAAGGGCGGCGCGCATCTCCGGCGCAGACCTTATCGCGAAGCTTGCGCAAATTGACGGACGCCTTTCCGGACACGACGAAACCTTGGCCAGAGTCATCGAGGCTCTCAACACGCTGCTCAATCCGCCCGCAAAGCCGTCGAAGGAAATCGGCTTCCATACCTTGAAGGAGGACGAAACCCTCGCCGACTTTGGAAATCTCCCGCGCCGCCAGGTCCGCTACGCCCCGCCGCGCCGGACACGCAAGAAAACGAACCGCTGATTTATGGCCGCAAACACCCGCGACATCCGCCGGCGCATCAAGTCGGTAAAGAACACATCGCAGATCACAAAGGCGATGCAGATGGTCGCCGCCTCGAAGATGCGCAAGGCGCAGATGCGGGCGCTCAGCGGCCGTCCTTACGCGGAGGAACTGGCGAAGATTCTCGCGGCGCTCGGAAAGGCCGGCAGCAGTGACGAACTGCATCCGCTTTTGCAGGAGCGCAAGGAAGTGAAGCGCGAACTTGTGATCGTCATCAGCACCGACAAGGGCCTCTGCGGCGCGCTGAATACGAACCTTCTCCGCGAGCTGACCAAATTTGATGCCGCGAAAACCACCTTCATCGCGATCGGTCGCAAGGGCGCGCAATACCTCGGCCGCCTCAAGCGCGACCTCGCCGCGGAGTTCGAGCTGAAGGAGGCGTTCACCTTCCTCGAGTGCAAGCAGGCGTCGAAATTTGCCATCGAGAAATTCCTCTCCGGCGAAGTGGACAAGGTCACCGTGGCCTTCACCGACTTCATCTCCACGCTGCGGCAGGAGCCCACGCTGAAGGTGATTTTGCCCGTGCAGAATTTCGATCTCACCGAGCTGGAAGGTTCGCATCAAACCGCGAAGAAAACCGAGGCCGCGGCCAGCACGACCGAGTATCTCTTTGAGCCCAGCGCCGGCGGCGTGCTTGAGCACCTCGTGCCGCACTACGTGCATTTCGCGGTGTATCAGATGGTCCTCGAGAGCCGCGCCTCCGAGCACAGCGCGCGCATGGTCGCCATGAAAAACGCGACCGACAACGCCAAGCAGCTCATCAAGGACCTCACGCTCGAATACAACAAGATCCGCCAGGCCGGCATCACGACCGAACTTCTCGAAATCACCACCGCACAGATGGCGCTCGGCTAAAAAATCTCACCACCCATTCACATGAACCAAGGCAACATCGTCCAAATCATCGGTCCCGTCGTGGACGTGGATTTCTCCGCGAGCGGCAAGCTCCCGAAAATCTACGAGGCGCTCGAAATCACCTTCAACGCCAACGGCACGGACACCAAGCTCGTCCTCGAAGTGCAGCAGCACCTCGGTGACAACTGGGTGCGCGCCGTCGCCATGAGCAGCACCGAAGGCCTCAAGCGCGGGATGAAAATCAACGCCACCGGCGACTCGATCACCGTGCCCGTCGGCGAAGCGACCCTGGGCCGCATCTTCAACGTCACTGGCGACCCCGTGGACGAGCGCGGCCCCGTGAACGCGCAGAAGCGATACCCCATTCACCGCCCCGCGCCGAAGCTCACCGATCAGGACACCAAGGCGACCATCCTCGAAACCGGCATCAAAGTCATCGACCTCATCTGCCCGTTCACGAAGGGCGGCAAGGCCGGTGCGTTCGGTGGCGCAGGCGTGGGCAAGACGGTCGTCATTCTCGAACTCATCAACAACATCGCCAAGAACCACGGTGGTTTCTCCGTGTTCGCCGGCGTCGGTGAGCGCTCGCGCGAAGGAAACGACCTTTACCACGAAATGAGCGACGCAGGCGTCATCAACCAGAAGGACCTCAGCAAGTCCAAGGTGGCACTTGTGTACGGCCAGATGAACGAGCCTCCAGGCGCCCGTCTCCGCGTCGCGCTCTCCGCGCTCTCGATGGCAGAGTATTTCCGCGATGAGAAAAACCAGGACGTGCTCCTCTTCGTGGACAACGTGTTCCGCTTCTCGCAAGC
This sequence comes from Chthoniobacteraceae bacterium, assembly GCA_040081515.1. Classification (GTDB taxonomy): domain Bacteria; phylum Verrucomicrobiota; class Verrucomicrobiia; order Chthoniobacterales; family Chthoniobacteraceae; genus SXWH01. Next base: position 1,540 of record JBEBGK010000256.1, on the reverse strand, counting down.
CGGTTCCGAAGTGTCCGCGCTCCTCGGCCGCACGCCGTCGGCGGTGGGTTACCAGCCCACGCTCGCCGCGGAAATGGGCCAGCTCCAGGAACGCATCACCACGACCAAGTCCGGCTCCGTGACTTCCGTGCAGGCCGTTTACGTGCCCGCGGACGATCTCACCGACCCCGCGCCCGCAAACACTTTCGCGCACTTGGACTCGACCATGGTTCTTGAGCGCAGCATCGCCGAATTGGGCATCTACCCCGCCGTCGATCCGCTCGCCTCGACCTCCAAGGCGCTCGCGCCCGACGTCGTAGGTGAAGAGCACTACGCAGTCGCGCGAGGCGTGCAGAAAGTGCTCCAGCGCTACAAGGACTTGCAGGACATCATCGCGATTCTCGGCATGGATGAGCTCTCACCCGAAGACAAGCTCCTCGTCTTCCGCGCCCGAAAAATCCAGCGCTTCCTCTCGCAGCCCTTCTCGGTTGCCGAAGTCTTCACCGGCACCCCCGGTCAATACGTCCCGATCAAAGACACCGTCCGCGGCTTCAAAGAAATCCTCGAAGGCAAACACGACGGCGTGGCCGAAGGGAATTTCTACATGAAGGGCGGCATCGACATGGTGACCGCTTAAGCAATTTCAGAATTCGGATTTCAAATTTCAGATTTCCCGTTCACCCACAAACGGAGAATCCGAAACGCAGAAAGCCCCAAATCTGAAATCCTAAATCCCCAATCTTAAATTCATGGCCGCCACTCTCCGCCTCGAAATCGTCACTCCCGAATCGCGCGCATACAGCGACGACGTGGAGTTGGTCGTGATTCCCGCCGTGGAGGGCGAGATGGGCATCTATCCGCAGCACGTCCCACTCATCACCGCGATCACGCCGGGCGAACTCGTCGTCACCAAGGGTGGAAAGACCACCTACCTCGCCGTCGGCGAGGGCTTCGTCGAAGTCACCGCGGAAAAAGTCAGCGTCCTCGTGGACATGGCGCTCACCGAGGAAGCCATCGACGAGAAAGCCGCCGAAGAAGCCGTGAAGCGCGCGGAGGCGCGATTGAAGGAACAACTTCTCGGCGACGAGGAAGCCGCGCTCGTGCAAGCCGCGATCGCCAAGTCGCTCGCCCAGCTCCACGTCAAGCGCCGCCGGCGCTCCGCCTGATTTTTCTCGCGCCCAGGTGTTCAGTGAGCACCGCCTTTCTCGCCGGTCGGCGGCTCTATTCTCCCTGCAGCGCAAACCACGCTTTCATCTGGTAGCTGCAGTGGCATTTCGATGAGCCGTCGGGCACGAGCACGAGGCCGGCGGCGGGGATTGCGTTGATCCAGCAGCTTGGGCGGATGCCGCCGTAGTTCTCCGTGCCTTCCGTGCGGGAAAGATCCACGTAGCCGAGCGTGGCGGAGCGGAAGAGCATGAGGTTGCGGCTCGCGGAAATCTGCCCGCAGCCGTAGGAGCGTTTGAGTTCCCATGCGAGCGGCGCGCCGGTCTTGAGGTCCCATGCGCCGCCTTGCGCGTAGATCTTGTCGTCGTTGATGAGCGGGCGGGTTTGATACTTCACC
>JBEBGK010000255.1:0-5652 GCA_040081515.1 Chthoniobacteraceae bacterium | reverse complement strand
AAGGATTTCGCCGGGGAAACGTTCCCGTGGGCGGCCGCGGCGCTTTCCGGCCCGCTGCACTTTTACCTCGTGCATGGGCTCGTGAAGGCGGCCTACCCGAATCCGGTGATGGGGCTGCTCCCGGTGGCCTTCGCACTGCCGTCGCTCTGCGCGCTCATGGTTTTGTTCAAGACGACGCCCTCGGCGAGTCCGGGGCGGAACGCCCGATTCGCGTGGTTCGGCGGCGCGGCGCTCTTTTTCATCACGCTCATTTTTCCGATCCAGTTCGACCGGCAGTGGATCACCATCGGATGGGCGCTCGAAGGCGCGGCGCTGTGCTGGCTGTTTCGCCGCGTCGCACATCCCGGCCTTCGGCTCGTTGGGGTGGGATTGCTCGTCGTCGCGTTCGCGCGCCTCGCCGTGAATCCCGCAGTGCTCAGCTATCACGCCCGCACCCCGGTGCCGATTTTCAACTGGTATCTCTACGCCTACGGACTGGCCGCCGGCTGCCTCTTCGCCGGTGCCGCTCTGCTCGCGCCGCCGCGTCACCTTGTCTTTGGAAAAAGTGCGCCGCCGGTGCTGGCCGCGCTGGGAACGATCCTCGCCTTCCTGCTCGTGAACATCGAGATCGCCGACTACTTCACGCCGGCGGGCGCGCCGGTGGTGACGCTCGAATTCAGCGGCAACCTCGCGCGCGACATGAGCTACAGCGTCGCATGGGCGCTCTTCGCGCTGCTGCTCGTGAGCATCGGCATCGCGCGCAGGCTCGCGCCGGTGCGCTACGCCGGCATCGGCCTGCTGAGCGTCACGCTCTTGAAGCTCTTCCTCCACGACCTCTCTCGGCTCGACGCTCTGTACCGGATCGGCGCGCTCGTCGTTGTTGCAATCGTGGCCATGCTCGCCTCGTTTCTCTACCAGCGATTCCTTTCCCCCACAGATGAAACCGATGAAAAAACGACACCGCCGCCTTTGTAATCACGCGGTGGCCGCAGCCATCCTTGCGGTCCTGCTCGCGGGTTCCGCGCCGCTCCACGCGCTCTCGCCGGCGGAGTGGCGCTACCGGCAGGCGCTCGAAGTGCCGGCACCGGGGCTCGTGCGCGTCGATCTCCCGTCAGCCACGCTCAATGCCGCGCGGTCCGGGCTGGAAGACCTTCGCCTGATCGATGCGACGGGCGCTGAGGTCCCCTTCCTGATCGAACAGCCTATGCCGCGACCGGCCATCCGGCAGCGGCCAAAATCGTTCCGCGCTTCGCTCGCCGCGAAGAGCACCTCCATCGTCATTGAGACCGGCCTGCAACAGCCCGCGGATGGCGTCACGCTGGAAACCCCGGCGCGAAACTTTGTCAAAGCCGTGCGCGTGGAAGGTTCGCACGACGCGCAGGAGTGGCAGGAACTCGCGGCGGGGCGGCAGGTGTTCCGCCTGCCGGACGGCGCGGGGAAGCTGGATGTGGAATTCACGCCCGGCATCTGGCAATTTTTGCGGCTGACCATCGATGATCAGCGCGCCGGCCCCGTGCCTTTCACTGGCGCGGAAGTCCATCCGGTAAAAACCGGAGCGCCCGCGACGCCCGTTGAGGTCACCATCAATGCGCGCGACGAAAGCCCCGGCGTGACGCGCTTCGCCCTGGATCTCGGTGCTGCGAATCTCCGCCTTGCGATGATCGAATTGGAAACGCCGGACCCGCTGTTCACGCGCAGCGTCACCGTGGCCGTGCCGGAGATCGCGGACGACGGCATCCGCGAAAAGCCCGTCGCGACAGGAACAGTCCACCGCGTCGCTCTCGACGGCACGACGGTCGAATGGCTCCGGGTGGAGATCGAGCAGCAGGTGCGCTCCCGCGAACTGCTCATCCTCGTGCGCAACCAGGACAGCCCGCCGCTGCGGATCTCCGGCATGCGCGCCGAGCGTCGCCCGGTTCGCATGGTCTTCCTCGCACGCGAAGCCGGAACATTCCGCATCCTCTCCGGTCACAGCCAGTGCGCCGCGCCCCGCTACGATCTCGCCGCGCTCGCCGGTCGCCTCACGGGCGCCGGCGCCGCAGAAGTGTCGCCTGCCGCGCTCGTCGAAAATTCCGATTACCGCGCTCCGGACGCGCTGGCAGGCATGGGTGAGACCTCGGCGCCACTCGACGTTTCCCAATGGAAGTTCTGCAAGACTGTGTTGATCGCCGGACCCGGCGCGCAGCAACTCGAACTCGATCTCGATGTGCTCTCGCGCACCACTCCAAGCTTCGCCGACCTCCGCCTGATGCGCGCACAGCGGCAGCTCCCTTACCTCGTCGAAAGCACCTCGATCCTCCGTCCGCTCATTCCGCAAGTCACCGCCGCCAGCGATCCGAAGAAGCCGCGCCTTTCGCGATGGTCGCTCAAATTCCCGCAGCCCGCGCTGCCGCTGACACGGTTCGCCTGCGCGTCTGCGACACCGCTTTTCGAGCGGGAATTGCGCCTGTGGGAGGAGGTGCACGACGAGCGCGGCGACAAACATCCGCGGGAACTCGGCCGCGCGACGTGGCGCCGCACGCCGGGCGATCCCGTGCGCGAGTGTATCTTCGAGATCGCCCAGCGGCCGCTCACCGACACGCTGCTGCTCGAAACCGACAACGGCGACAACGCGCCGCTCGACCTTGCGGCCGTGCGCGCCTGGCATCCCGTCACGCGCCTCGCATTCAAAGCCGCTCCCGGTGCCGGCGAACCGCTCCAGCTTTACTACGGCAATCAGAAAGCCAGCCGCCCCCGCTACGACCTCGCGCTCATGGCCCCGCAACTGTTTGCCGCGGAAAAATCCATCGCGGCGCTCGGTGCCGAGGAAGGCGGAAAAAAATCGGCCTGGCTTGCGGCGGAACCCCTCTCTGGCGGTTCGCGCATCGCTTTCTGGGCCGTGCTGGCCCTCGTGGTTGGCACCCTGCTTTTCATCCTCGCCCGCATGTTCCCGAGAGCTGATTCGCCGGGACCGACTGCGTGACGCGGGTTACGGCTGGCCGCAGTAATTGAAGAGGGAGCAGCTCGGCTTTGCGGGATCGGTGACGGGCCTCGCGGCGGTCAGGCATCGCGCTTCGTGCCCGTCACACTCCGACCGCTGCGACCCTTCACGGGCTTCTTTTTGTCGAGGTCGGTCCGGTGTTCGATCTTCGCGATCTGGCCGTGCTTGAGGTACTGCTTGCGGATTTCCCCGAGCATCGCGTCGCGCCGGTCGTAGAGGCGCTTGAGCTTGCGCGGCTTCGCCTTGGTGAGCGCGTAGGAGGTGATGATGGGCAGCGTGATCGTCGAGTCCGCGTAGCAGACGACGCAGTCGGGGAGATTATCGGGATCCACCTTGCCCCAGCTCACCGCCTCGGCGGGCGTCGCGCCGCTGAGACCGCCGGTGTCGGGGCGGGCGTCGGTGCATTGCAGGAAGTAATCGTGGCCTCTCTCCTCGATGCCCATGACCTCCTGGATTTGCGGCTCGGTTTGCAGCATGAAGTTTTTCGGCGAGCCGCCGCCGAGGATGAATACGGAGGACATTTCGCCGGAGGATTTCGCCGCATAGACGACGGCGGCGGTCTGATTCACGTCGCGGTTCACGTCGATGAGCAGCTTCGAGTCGCGCAGGCTCATCGCCGCGACGTTCATGCCGATGGAGCTGTCGCCGGGGCTGCTGGTAAAAATCGGCACGCCGTAGCGATACGCCGCGCTGAGCATGCTCGTTTCCTTGATGCCGAGTTTTTTCTCGCGCGCGGCGACGTATTTGCCGAGCAGGTAGTGAAACTCATCGCTGCCCATCGTACGCTGGAATTCGGGTCCCTGGATGACGTGCCTTACAAACGCGTCGGTATCCAGCAGCACGTCGTAGCCGAAGAGCACGTCGTAGATGCGGATGATGCCGTCGCGACGCAATTCCACGTCGTCGAGAAACGGCGAGCCCGCGTAGAGCTCCATGCCGAGGCCGTAGTGCATGTCGTGGTAGAGATTCGCGCCGGTGGAGATGATCCAGTCCACAAAGCCCGCCTTCATCAGCGGGATGATCGCAGCTTTTCCGAGCCCCGCCGGAGTGAGCGCGCCGGTGAGCGACATGCCGACGGTGCCATTGCCGGCGATCATTTTCCGGGTGAAAAGGCGGCACGCTTCCGCAAGGCGCGCGCCGTTGTAGGCCTTGAAGGTGTTGTCCACGAGATCGGTGACCTTCCATCCCTTGCCGATGGGCGAGGGGAGCAGACGCGGGAATTTTTTGTTCAGAGACATCGCCGCCGATGTAGGCGCTGGACGGAGAAAGTGAAAGTGCCAAGTGCCGCGGTTTCGTTCCCGGCGGCGGCGGAACGTGCCAATATGTGCTTGAACGCTCCATCACACGGGGGCATGCGGTTCGATTGACCGTGGGATAGTCCATCATCCTCCAGACGAAAATGCGCCCCGATGAATGTCTCCTGTTGCTGAACAGCGCCGGACGAATCCTGTGGGCCCGGGTGTCGCCCTCGGGATTTCTCGGCTACTCAGCGGAGGAATTGCGCGGAATGGAAATGCCCAGGGCAGCGCGTGGTGCGGCGGCTGCGGATTCCTTTCTCGCACCGGTCGTCGCGGCTTTTCGGGCCGCCGCCAGTGATCCAGGCGGCGAGGGCGAGGGGGATGCGAGGTTCCGCGGGAAGAACGGCGGCGAGAGCACTCTGCGCTGGCACCTCTCGGTGCTGCCTTCGGCGTCCGGCGAAAGGGAGGTGCTGCTCGCATTTTCCAAGGGCATGCCGGCGTCATCGGCCGGTCGCGCGGGCGGTTCGGACAATGCGCTGGAGGGCGTTTTCCGATCTGCTCTCGACGGGACGCTGCTGGAGGCCAGTCCGGTGTTTGCGAGGATGTTCGGCTACGATTCGCCGGAGGAGATGATGCGTGCCGTGAAGAATGTCGGCTCCGAGATTGCGGCCGACCCGGAGCGGTGCATGCAGTTTTTCCAGGTGATGGGGCAGGAATGGTCGGTCGAAGGCTGGGAGCTGGAGGTGGTGAAGGCGGATGGGACGTTTTTCTGGATCGCGGTGAGCGCGTCCTTGCTGCGCGGTGTGGCGGGCGAGCCGCCGCAGCTCGAGGGCCGGGTGATCGACATCACGAGGCAGAAACGCGCCGAGCAGGAGGCGGAGCGCGCGCGGAGGCAGTTGCGGGAAATGACGGCGCGTCTCGACGACGTGCGCGAGGAAGAGCGGACGAGCATCGCACGCGAGCTGCACGACGACCTGGGGAAGTCCCTGACCTTGCTGACGCTCGATCTGGCGTGGCTGCGGGGCCGGCTGGCGAAGACAGCGCCGGACGATGTGCAGGCGTCGCTCCTGGAGAAGATCGGGAAGATGGAGCAGACGATCAAGGTGACGCTGGACACGTTGCGCCGGATTCTGACGGCGCTGCGACCGCCCTTGCTCGATGAACTGGGATTGAAGGAGGCGATGGAGTTCGAGGTGCAGGAATTTTCCAAGAGGATGGGCATCCGCTTTGAGATCCGGGCGATGCCGGTCACGGTCACGGCTGACCGGACGCGGACGGCGGTGTTCCGGATCTTTCAGGAGCTGCTGACCAACGTGGCCCGGCACGCGCGCGCCTCGCGAATCAAGGTCGATCTGAAGGAGGTCGACTCGGCCTTGGTGCTCGTCGTCGAGGACAATGGCTGCGGCATTTCCGAGGAGCATCTGGCAGGGACGCGAAGTTTCGGGATCCTGGGAA
>JBEBGK010000254.1:0-5654 GCA_040081515.1 Chthoniobacteraceae bacterium | reverse complement strand
CGCTCGACTCGCGCGGCATGAAGGCGGAGAACGTCGCCGGAGTGATCATGGAGACGTATCAGGGCGTCGGGCCCGACTTCGCGCCGGTGGAGTTCGTCCAGCGGCTGCGCGAATGGTGCGACCGCTACCAGGTCGCGCTCACGTTCGACGAAGTGCAGGCGGGGTTCGGGCGAACGGGCAAGTTCTGGGCGTTCGAGCACTACGGAGTGACGCCGGACCTCATCTGCTGCGGCAAGGGCATCAGCAGTTCACTCCCGCTCTCGGCGGTGATCGGGCGCGCGGAGATCATGGATCAGTTTCCACCCGGCTCGATGACGAGCACGCACACCGGCAACCCCGTCTGCTGCGCCGCCGCGATGGCGAGCGTGCGGAAGATCGTCGGCGACAAGCTCACCGAAAACGCCGCGCGCCTCGAACCCGTGCTGCTCGAGGGGCTGAAGTAGATCCAGTCGCGGCATCCCGCCGTTGTCGGTCACGTCACCGCACGCGGTCTCGTCGGCGGCATGCAGACCGTGAAACCCGGCACGAAGGAACCGGACCACGACCTCGCGCACGCCATCATCGAGCGGTGCGTCCAGAAGGGACTGCTGCTGTTTGCGCCCGTAGGAGCATGGGGGCAGACGGTGAAGATCGCGCCTCCGCTCACGATCCCGCGTGACGCGCTGGAAGAGGGCATTGCGGTCCTGGGTGAGGCGACGGATGATGCGGTCTCGGCGCTACTGGAAGTCCAGGCCACCCGATGAGCATCCCGATCGATCTCGCCAGCAAGGTCGCGCTGATCACCGGAGCGTCCCAAGGGATCGGAGCGACGCTGGCGCGGACCTTCCACCGCGCAGGCGCCAGCGTTGTCATCAATCACCCCGCCATCGGATCGACCGGCGAGGATGCGGAGGCGCTCGCCGCCGAGTTGAACCGCGGGCGTCCGGGCAGCGCATTCGTCATTCCAGCGGACGTCTCGATCGCCGAGGCGGTGCAGGGAATGATGGCGGAGGCGAAGCAGCGCTTTGGAGGGATCGATTTCCTGATCAACAACGCCGCGATCATCCGCGATCGCACCATTTCGAAGATGTCGCTGGATGAATGGAAGAGCGTGCTCGATGTGAACCTCTCGGGCGTGTTCCACTGCTGCAAGTTCGGTCTGGAGATCATGCGCGACGGCGGGGCGGTCGTGAGCCTGGGGAGCATCGCCGCGATCCAGGGATTCTTCGGGCAGGCGAACTACGCCGCGGCGAAAGCGGGCGTCCAGGCGATGATGCGGGTGCTCAGCCGCGAGGCCGCGAGGCGCAACATCCGCGCCAATGCGATCGCGCCCGGCGTGATCGATACCGCGATGGCTGCGACGATCCCGGAGGCGGTGCGGGCCGAGATGTTGAAGAACATCCCGCTCGCCCGGTTCGCCACGACAGAAGAGATCGCGAACGTCGCGCTGTTTCTCTGCTCACCGCTTGCGTCCTACATCTCCGGGCAGACCATCGAGGTGAACGGAGGCTGGCGCGGATGAGGGGAGCCGCGCGCAGGGTGTCCGCGGCCGAGGCCGTGGCTGCGATTCCGGACGGAGCCACGGTGGCCATCGGGGGCTTTGTGGGCTCGGGACATCCGGAGGCGCTCACCGCGGCGCTGGAGGAGCGCTTTCTACAGACGGCGGGGCCGCGCGAAATGACACTGGTTTACGCGGCCGGACAGGGGGACCGCGCCGGGCGCGGCATGAACCACCTCGCGCATGAAGGGCTCCTGAAGCGCGTGATCGGTGGACACTGGAACCTCGCCCCGAAACTCGGAACGCTTGCGCTGGAGAACCGGATCGAGGCCTACAACATTCCTCAGGGCGTCATGTGCGTTCTATTCCGCGAGATCGCAGCGAAGCGCCCCGGCGTCATCACCAAGGTCGGCCTCGACACATTCATCGATCCGGAGAACGGCGGCGGCCGCCTGAACGCGCGGACCCTCGAACCGCTCGTCGAGCGGCTCACTCTCGACGGCGAGACGTGGCTTCGTTACCGCGCCTTTCCGATTCACGTCGGCCTTATCCGTGCGACGAGCGCGGACCCGCGCGGCAATCTCAGCATGGAACGTGAAAGCATCATCGGCGAAGTGCTGCCGATCGCGCAGGCGGCGCGGAACCACGGCGGCATTGTGATCGCGCAGGTCGAGCGCTTTGTCGATCGCATCGCCGATCCGAAGGCTGTGCGTGTTCCGGGCTCGCTGGTGGATTACGTGGTCGCCGCCGGACCGGAGTTGCATCAGCAGACGTTTGCCGAGGCTTTCAACCCCGCTTACGTCTCCACCGGCCCCGGGCGCCAGCCGTCGGCGCGGCTGGAGTTTTCGGAACGGACGATCATCGCCCGGCGCGCGCTCATGGAGATTCACGCGGGAGACATCGTGACTCTCGGCATCGGCGTTCCCGAGGTCGTTGCGACCGTGGCGGCGCAGACCGGTAGGCTCGATGAGTGCACGCTCACCCTCGAGAGTGGCCCGATCGGCGGGCTGCCGGCCTCTGGACTGAGTTTCGGCAGCAGCCATTTTCCGGAAGCGGTGATCGACCAGCCGTCGCAGTTCGATTCCTACGACGGTGGCGGGCTCGACGTCACGGCGCTCGGCGCGCTCGAGGTTGATGCCGCCGGCAACGTGAACGTAAGCACCTGCACCGGGCGGTTCGCAGGCGTGGGCGGGTTCGTTAACATCTCGCAGAACGCAAAGCGGGTGGTCTTCTGCCTGCCGTTCCGCGCGGGAGGGCTCGACATTGCGATGGACGGCGGGCTGCTCCGAATCGTGCGCGATGGCGCGACTCCGAAGTTTGTAAAGAAAGTCCAGCAGGTGTGCTTCCACGGCGCGTCGGCATTCGCGCGCGGCCAGCAGGTGCTCTACGTGACGGAACGCGCCGTGTTCGAACTCACCGCCCGCGGCCTCGCGCTGATCGAAACAGCGCCGGGGATCGACCCGGCGCGCGACATTTTTCCGGGAATGGAATTCACTCCGCATCCCGGTACCGTGCGCACCATGCCGTCCGCGTGTTTTGAAATCCCCGTGCCATGAAATATTCGGAGCCCATCTATCTCGTTGCCGCCCGCCGCTCACCCATCGGGCGGTTTGGCGGAGGATTGAAAGCACTGCCGCCTGCGGACCTCGCGGTGCAGGTCGCGGAAGCGGTCGTGCCCGGCGCACTGAAGCCCGCCGTGGATCAAGTGATCCTCGGGCAGGTTCTCCAGGCAGGCGCAGGCATGAACGTGGCCCGGCAGGTGGGACTGAAGCTCGGGCTCCCGCAGACCGTGCCTGCATTCACGGTGAACATGGCCTGCGCATCCGGGCTGCAAGCCGTGGCGCTGGCAGCGTCCGCCATTGCGCTCGGCGAATCAGCACTGGTCCTCGCAGGCGGCGTGGAGGTGATGAGCCGCGCGCCGCATTACGTGACGGACCTGCGCTGGGGCAGGAAGCTCGGCGCATCCGAGGTTGCTGACGCGATGTTGATCGACGGGCTCTGCGATCCGGTTTTGAAAATCGGCATGGGCGACACCGCCGAGCGAATCGCGGAGAAGTTTCAGATCGGGCGTGAAGCCCAGGATGCGTTCGCCCTCGCGAGCCAGCAGCGCGTCGCAACGAATCGGGCCGCGCTCCGGAGGGAAATCGTCCCAATCGCCGCACCCGATGGATCGATCGATGAGGACGAACATCCGCGCGCCGACACCACGCCCGGGAAGCTCGCGCAGCTCAAACCCGCATTCCACCCGGACGGAACCGTGACGGCGGGCAACTCATCCGGAATCAACGACGGCGCCGCCTTCGTCCTCGTATCCGGCGGCACGGCGCTGCGCCGCCACGGCCTGGAACCGCGGGCGCGCATCGCCGGCGCGGCGGTCGCGGGCTGCGATCCTTCCATGATGGGAATGGGCCCGGTGCATGCAGTACGGCGTCTCTTCGAGGAGACGGGCTGGAATCCGCGGAACGTCGATGCGTTCGAGATCAATGAAGCCTTCGCGGTGCAGACCCTCGCCTGCGCACAGGAACTCGGGCTGGACGCGGAGAAACTCAATCAGCGCGGCGGCGCGATCGCGCTCGGGCATCCGATCGGCTGCAGCGGCGCCCGCGTGCTCGTCACATTGCTCCACATCCTCGAGGACAGGAAACTGAAGCGCGGGATCGCATCGCTCTGCGTCGGCGGCGGGATGGGGATCGCGATGGCGATCGAGCGTGAATGAAGCCGCGAGCCGGCACGCCGGCCTATGGTCTGCGGAGACGATAGAAGCGACGGATGCCCGCGGCACTGTCCCCGACGGTGATGTCCGGACCGGCGGCGCTTCGCGCTTCGGTGACCGGCCGCCAATCAGGGGCATCAAGACTGCCCGTGAACGGCTGGGGGGCGTCCATCGTTTCGATCGGATTTCCGATGACGTGAGGCGTGCCTTTTGAACCGTAAAGTGCAAAGCCCGACCTCCGGCCTGGAACGGGCGCCCTTTCACGCGGTGTTGCAATGCTACCGGTGCCGCGAGCATTCTTCGGGACCTATGAAGATCACCTCGCCCGTCTGCCTCACGCTCCTCTCCGGCCTCGCAATGCTGTTCGCATCCTGCGCGTCGGTCTCCGTCAAAGGCGTGCAAAACACCGACTCTGCCAAACCCGGGAAAAAGCCCGCCCGCATCTATGTCGAGCCTTTCGCAGTCGAACGCACCAGCGTGAAGGAGCACCCGATGAGGAAAAACCCCGGGGCGCTGAAGATCGAGGCCCGGGACCTGGTGGCGAAGTATCTCGTGAAGGAACTCAGCAAGCACGTCGCGCCGGCGTCACTGATCTCGCGCGGCTCCCGCCCGGGCCGGAGCGGCTGGCTCGTGGCCGGGGAATTCACGCGTCTGAATGAAGGCAGCCGTTTCATGCGCATGGCCGTCGGCCTCGGGATGGGCGGCACAAAAATGGAGACGCGCGTCGCCGTGCGAAACCTGCCCGCAAAGAACCGCCCGTTCCTCACCTTCAGCACCACCGGCGGCAGCGGCGCGGGTCCCGGCGCCGCGACGAATCCGATTCCGTTCTCCAGCGCGCCCACGGCGCTGATCGCGAGCAAGAGCGGGATCACGGATGACGCGGAGCGCACGGCGCGGATGATCACCGCGGAGATCGCACAGTATGCCGCGGAGCGCGGCTGGATCCCCGCGGCTTCCGTCCCGAGGACCAAGCGGGCCCGGGAGGCGGCTACGTCCCGCTGAGATCCCGCAGGGAGGCGCCGAGTAGAGCCAGCGGTTGCCCGCTGGCTCCCTCACAGACCCGGACGTGCAGATTTCCCACATCCGGTTCTTCCGGGGGAATACTCGCCAGAGAACACCGGCTTGCTCCGAGCTTCCTCGCCCGTTCCCGCTACCCGTTGCGGTTCGGTGGACGCATCTCGATGCTCAGTGTCATCTCCGCGTTTCCCATCAACGGTTCTTCCTTTTTCCGGGTGCCTCCCCCTTCGACGAGCTCAGGGCCTTGAGCCTGTCGAAACGGCTTGGCTACTCCGTGGCTCCATTCGGTCTCGGTTCGCCACGTTTCCATTCGCTACTATGAAGGCACTACGAGTTGATGCTTCGCGCTCCCGCACTCCGCACCCTTCGGGCTGCCTGTCGGCAGTCTGTCTCGCGGCTCCCGCCGCCGCTCGGCTCTCCCATCCCTTCGCGTCCACTCGCTTTGGA
>JBEBGK010000253.1:0-5664 GCA_040081515.1 Chthoniobacteraceae bacterium | reverse complement strand
CCCACTGGTCGTCGAAGCGGAAGAGATTCGACGTCGGCACGTCGGGCCGCTTCAGCTCGGTCGTGTCCCCGTTGTCCCGGAGATCGGAGATTTGCTTCGCGCTGTGGTCCACGAAAACGACGATTGCGTCGGTTCCGGCCCAGACCCCGCCCTTGTCGTTCGTGTTCTTCGAATACACGATCGCACCCGGCTTGAATGCCGTCGCCAGAAGAGGCGAGCGGGGATCCGCCGTCTCGGACAGCCCTCGGACATAGGCCCAGTCGCACTCGCCCTGCAGGACTTGGTACTGGTTGGATGTGTTCGCCGCCGCGCCACCCGGTTGCTTGCACCATGCAGAGGCCTTGTTGATGAAGATCTGTTTGCTGTTGGTGTACTTCGGCATGAGCAACTGCAGGGCCGCATTCGACGTCGCCACCAACGTGCTGGTGTCATCCGGATTCGAGTAAATCGGATACGAGCCGTCATTGTCGCCGGCGAACATCTTCAACGCCGTGCTGACCTGCTTGGCGTTGTTGAGCGTGTTGACGACTCGCCCTTTCTTCTGTGCCGATGTGAACACCGGCAGCGCGAAGCCGGCGAGAATCGCGATGATGGAGATGACGACGAGCAACTCGATGAGCGTGAAGCCCCGGTCGCGGGCGTCGCGGATACTGCTTTGGATTTTCATGATGTTTTTTGGTTTGAGGGTTCTTGCGGACGGCTGCGGGGTTGCCTCCGTCTGCGAACACAGTGGACCCTATGCATGTTACCGGATTGTTACCACTCTGTTCGTTGTTGGTGATTTGCACAGGACCATTGCGAGCGCGCAGGGCAAAGCCGCGCCTTGCTCTTTCAGGGATTCCGACGCTTCAATCACGCCCATGCGTATATCCAGCTCCCTCAAAGGCATCCTCCAAGTCGCCGCGCTCTCCGTCGCGCTGGGCGCATTCACCGGCTGTGAAAAGGGCGGCGGCGGCAATGAAATCATTGTGGGTGAATTTGCGTCACTGACCGGCAAGGAGGCGACGTTTGGCGGTTCCTCACACGAGGGCACGCTGCTCGCGGTCGAGGAACTGAACGCGACCGGCGGCGTGCTGGGGAAGAAGATCAAGCTCATCACCGAGGACAACCAGTCGAAGGCCGGCGAGTCGGCGACGGTCGTGAACAAGCTCATCTCCAAGGACGGCGCGGTGGCGATTCTCGGCGAAGTCGCCAGCTCCCGCTCGCTCGAGGCGGCGCCGATTTGCCAGAGCAACGGTGTCCCGATGATTTCGCCCAGCTCGACGAATCCGAAGGTCACGGAGACGGGCGATTTCATTTTCCGCGTCTGCTTCATCGATCCGTTCCAAGGCACGGTGATGGCGAACTTCGCGACGAACACGCTCAAGGCGAAGAAGGTCGCCGTGTTCACGGACGTGAAGAGCGATTACTCGAAGGGCCTCGCGAAGTATTTCAAGGAGGGCTTCGTAAAGGCGGGCGGGCAGATTGTCTCCGAGCTGGATTTCAACGGCGGTGACAAGGATTTCAAAGGCCAGCTCACGACCATCAAGGGGGCGACTCCGGACGCCGTCTTTGTGCCCGGCTACTACACGGATGCGGCGCTCATCTGCATACAGGCAAAGGAAATCGGGCTCAATGTCCCGCTCTTCGGCGGCGACGGCTGGGAATCGGACACGCTCACGAAACTCGGCAAGGAAGCCGTGGAGGGGAATTTTTTCTCCACGCACTACGCGCCGGATGTGGCCTCGGACCAGAGCAAGAAATTCGTCGCGGACTACCAGAAGCGTTTCAACGGCAAGCTGCCGGATGCGATGGCGGCGCTCGGCTACGATTCTGCGATGATTCTCGCCGACGCGATGAAGCGCGCGGGCTCGACGGAAGGCGCGAAGGTTCGCGAGGCGCTCGCGGCGACGAAGGACTTTCCCGCGGTGACGGGGAAGATCACGATCGACGCCAAGCGCGACGCGGTGAAGTCGGCGGTCATCCTCAAGGTTGAGGGCGGGAAGTTCAAATTCGTCGAGACGGTAAACCCGTAACGCCGGCGTGCACTGGCTCCAGCAGCTCACCAACGGACTCGCGCTCGGCAGCATCTACGCGCTGATCGCGCTCGGCTACACGATGGTGTATGGCGTGCTGCGGTTCATCAATTTCGCGCACTCGGATGTGCTGATGCTCGGCGCGTTCTCGGCTTTTTTCCTCGCGCCGAAAATGGAGGCCATCTTCGGCGCGCAGTCGGCGGCCGGGGCGCTGGCGATCATCGTGGTGGCGGCGGCGATTTGCGCGGTGATCGGCATGTTGATCGAAATCCTCGCCTACCGCCCGCTGCGGAATCGTCCGCGGCTGACGGTGCTGATCACGGCCATCGGCGTATCGCTTTTCATCGAGTTCACCTGCCAGCACGGCGCGGTGTTCGGCGCGGACACGAAGTCCTTTCCCAAGCTGCTGCCGACCCGTGAGCTGCACTTCGCGGGGATCGGGATGGCGAGCAATGATCTGCTCGTGCTCGTGCTCACGGCAGCGCTGCTCTTCGCGTTGTGGTTCATCGTGCAGCACACGAAGATGGGCATGGCGATCCGCGCGGTTTCCTTCAACCAGCAAGCGGCGGCGCTCATGGGTGTGAATGTGAACCGCGTCATTTCATTCACCTTCGGCCTGGGCTCGGCGCTCGCCGCGGTCGCGGGGATTTTCTACGCGATGCGCGCGCCGGGCATCGAGCCGCTCATGGGCGTGCAGCCGGGCATCCGTGCCTTCATCGCCGCAGTGCTCGGCGGCATCGGCAATCTCCCCGGCGCGGCGCTCGGCGGCCTGCTGCTCGGCGTACTGGAGACGGTCGCGGGCGGCATCCCCGGTGTCTCGAACTACCGTGACGGCATCGCCTTCGCGATCCTCATCCTCATCCTGCTCTTCCGCCCGGCGGGGCTCCTCGGCAAGGCGGCGATTGAAAAAGTATGATGCACACCGGTGCCAAACGCAGCCTGTTCATCTCGATCCTGATCGCAGTCGTGGTGTCGCTTTTTTCCGCGCACTTCAACCGCTACTACCGCGACGTGGCCATCGACGTGGCGATCAACATCGTCCTCGCCGTGAGCCTCAACCTCATCAACGGGCACACCGGCCAGTTTTCGCTCGGTCACGCGGGCTTCATGGCGGTCGGCGGCTACATCGCGGCGAAAATCACGCTTGTCTTCGGCGCGACCGCCGCTGCGTGGGCGCAACCGCTGGTCTTTCTCGGCGCGCTCGCCGCGGGCGGTGTCGTGGCCGCCGTCGCGGGGCTCGCGGTCGGTGTGCCGTCGCTGCGGCTGCGGGGTGACTATCTCGCCATCGTCACGCTCGGTTTCGGGGAAATCATCCGCGTCATTTTTCAGACGAGCGAGACCTTCGGCGCGGCCACCGGCCTCGTCGCCATCCCGAAGTGGACGACGCTCGCCTGGGGCTTCGGCGCCGCGGCGGTCACCGTCTATGTCATCGGCTGCCTCGTGAATTCCACCTACGGGCGCGGCTTCCTCGCCGTGCATGACGACGAGATCGCCGCGGGCGCGATGGGCATCAACCCCGGGCGGTATAAAGTCACCGCATTCGTCTTCGGCGCATTTTTCGCCGGCGTGGCGGGCGGCCTCTACGCGCACCACAAGACGACACTCTCGCCGACCGGCTTCGACTTCATGAAGTCCATCGACATCGTGGTGATGGTCATCCTCGGCGGCATGGGCAACACCGCCGGCGTGATCGCCGCCGCCGTGCTCCTCACCGTCGTGCAGGAGCCGTTGCGCGCGCTCGGCCCGCTGCGGATGGTAGTCTTTGCGCTGATCATCATCGCGCTCATGATGCTGCGTCCGCAGGGACTGTTCCGGTTTGGAAAAAGGAAGGGAGCCACCGCGTGAGCGCGCCTTTGCTGGAACTCGAGGATGTCACCATCCGCTTCGGCGGTCTCACCGCCGTTTCAAAATTCGACCTCCACATCGGCGACCGCGAACTCATCGGTCTCATCGGCCCGAACGGCGCGGGGAAGACGACGGCGTTCAATATGATCACCGGCGTCTATCAGCCCACCGAGGGCGCGATCCGCTTCCTCGGGCGGCCGACGTCCGGCCTGCGCCCGCACCAGCTCGCCAAGCGCGGCATCGCGCGCACTTTTCAAAACATCCGCCTCTTCGCGTCGATGAGCGTCTTCGACAACGTGCGCGCCGCCGTGCAACTCCACCGCCCGCATGGCATCCGCGACGCGCTCGTGCGCATGGGCGGATTCCGTCACGGCGAGGCGGACGTGGAGAAGCAGGTGATGGAGCTGCTCGAAATCTTCGGACTCCAGGCGCAGCGCGACGAGAACGCGAAGGCGCTCCCATACGGCGATCAGCGCCGCTTGGAAATCGTCCGCGCCCTCGCCACACAGCCGAAGCTCCTGCTGCTCGACGAACCCGCCGCCGGCATGAACCCCACGGAGAAGGTCGAGCTGATGAAGCTCATCCGTTTTGTGCAGGAAAAATTCGGCCTCGCCGTGCTGCTCGTCGAGCACGACATGAAGGTCGTCATGGGCATCTGCGAGCGCATCGCCGTGCTCGACTATGGCGAGAAGATCGCCGAGGGCGCCCCCGCGGAAATCCAGCGGAACCCGAAAGTCATTGAGGCTTATCTCGGCAAGGAGGTGGAGCATGCTTGAACTCCACGATCTCACCGTGGCCTACGGCGGAATCACCGCGTTGCACGGCATCAGCCTGAAAGTCGCGCAGGGCAGCATCGTCACGCTCATCGGAGCGAACGGCGCAGGCAAGACGACCACGTTGCGAGCCATCAGCGGCCTTGTTCGCGTGAAGGGCGGGCACATCCGGTACGAGGATCAGGAAATCACGAACGAACCGCCACATCGCATCGTCGGGCGCGGGATCGCGCAGTCCCCCGAGGGACGCATGGTGTTTGCGAATCTGAGCGTGCATGAAAATCTGCGGATGGGTGCCTTCCTCCGGCACGACCGCGAGAACTTCGCGAAGGATCTCGATTTCATCTTCACGATCTTCCCGCGCCTGAAGGAGCGCCTGAAGCAGACCGCCGGGACGCTGAGCGGCGGCGAGCAGCAGATGCTCGCGATCGGCCGCGCGCTGATGAGCAAGCCAAAGCTGCTCCTGCTCGACGAGCCTTCGCTCGGCATCGCGCCACTGCTCACAAAGACCATCTTCGAGCAAATCGTCGCCATCAATCGCGACCTGAAGATCACGATCCTCCTCATCGAGCAGAATGCGAATCTCGCGCTGGAGATCAGCCACTACGGCTACGTGCTGGAGACAGGCCGCATCCTCCTCCACGACACGGCCACCGCGCTGCGCGCGAATCCGAAGGTCCGCGAGGCGTATCTCGGGGGGTAATTCAATTTATCCAACCCGCGGAATTTAGCCCTTGCCAGCGTCCGGCGGACGTGACAGGTTCCGCGCCCATTTTCCTAGAAAAACCAAAGCCATGTCCTACGCAGTCTTCAAAACCGGTGGAAAGCAATACCGGGTCTCCCAAGGTGATACGCTTGCGGTCGAGAAACTCGACGGTGAAGTGGGCGCCAAGGTGACCTTCGATCAGGTGCTCCTCGTTGGGGAGGGAGCGGGAATCAAGACCGGCGGCGACGTGAAGAGCGCCACCGCGGCGCTGCGCGCGCTCGTCGAGCGGCTGCGCGCGGACGGTCACGAGGTGATCGTGCCACCC
>JBEBGK010000252.1:0-5677 GCA_040081515.1 Chthoniobacteraceae bacterium | reverse complement strand
ATCCACGATGAACCAAAGGATGTTCGGCCGATCGGCGGCGTGGAGCGGCGTGAAGAGGAGGCAGGCGAATGCGAGGATGGTGTGTTTCATTTGAGGGATTCGGGAGGCGCCGCTCACGGACGGGCGGCCATTTTATAGGCCAGCTTCTTCCACATTGCGTCGGGTGCTGCAAGGTGTTCGGGACGGGCTGAGGGGTGAGCCACAGCCAGCCGGGGCCTTTTCCCTCTCTGCGAGGGAAGCGTCATCACGCCGAGAGCGCGTATTCGTCCAGCCAGCCCTCCACGACCTGCCGCGTGATCGGTGAGACCGCGGCGTTCGACCGGCGCTTGAGTTCGCCGATCTGCCAGTCGCCGTCGGAGGTGAGGACGATGGAGAGCGTGGCGCGCTCGGGTCTGAGCACGCGGTAGATGAAGATGCCGCGGTGCTGCACGCGCTCGGCGTAGGTGGCCACGCAGTTGTTCTGCAGGTCACCCTCGTGGATGAGATCCTCGACCGTGCAGATGGGGACGATATCCGGTGTGCCGCGAAGCGGCGGGCGCGGAAGGCGGAACTCGCGGAGCCTCGGATTTTTCTGCCGGAGATATTCCACACTGATCTCGTCGTGCATCTCGCGCAGGCGGGCGATGGATTGCAGCTTCGGCGTGCCGCGATTCGGGTGGACGCTCCGGAGCATGCGCAGCGTGTCGTCGAGCAGGTCGGCGGTGCATGCGCGGTACTTTTCCGGGGCGCTTTCGGCGATCTCGGTGAGGAGTTTCGGCGTGCTCGCGGCCAGAAGGAGCGGATCGAGCGCGATGGCGATGACGCCGGCGTTCAGGTGCGGCAGATGGGCGAGCGCCTTGGCGACTTCGGGATTCTGAAGCACGAGGCGCAACGGACGGAGCAATTCCACGCTGGCGGATTCCGGCGCCAGCTTTGCAAGGATGCGCACCGCGCCGTCGGTGGCGGGGAAGCCGAGCCAGCCGGCGATCTCGCGCTGGCGTCTCTCGGAGACCTTCGCTGCATCCTCGGCCGGAGCGGGCGCCATTTCCTCGAAGAAGCTCCGGTGGTTGCCCAGCGCAAAGCACAGCGCGGGATTCAGCGCTGCCAGTTCGAGTGTCTGCTCGCGCGCGTGGAAAAGCCGCAGCAACGCCCACTGCCGGCTCTGGAATTTCTCCGCGCGCGCCGCGACCGGCTTCGGCAGCGAGAAGCGGAACTGATCGAATGCGCGCCGCCTCTGTGCCGCGAGCGATTCCTGCGGGCGCACCATGGGAATCACCCCGAGATTCAGCTCGAGTTGGGGTGAAGGCATCGCCTTTTTGCGCGGCCGGTATGGCTGCACCACGCGGAACTGCGGCGCGAATTCCCGCCACGGCTCGCCGTGCGTCTTCCGCAGCGCCCTCAACACCGGCCAGCTCTCCAGCACGATGACGCTGTCCTCGGTGAATGCGTAGAGTTTCCCCTCCTTGAAACGGAATCCAGGTGAGTGTTCGCGTGGCATGAACGGAGCCTAGCGACCGCGTTCGAACGCCGGTCAATACGCGGCTCAAGAAATCCGTCGACCCCGATCGCGCGATTGACATTTCCCGCGCGTCACAACCGCGCGCGAACACCAGATGCGCCCAAGCCTGGGCTTTTGAGACGCTCGGATCCCACGATATGCAGTTGGCTTCGCGCGGATACAGATGGTGATATCACGTCGATGAACCGAATCCTCGTCCTCTACGATTCCAAGTCCGGCAATGTGGCGAAGATGGCCGCGCTCGTTGCAGAGGGCGCGCAGCGCATCGCGGAAACCGAGGTGCGCGTGCGTTCGGTGGACGACGCGCAAGCCGACGACGTGCTCTGGTGCGACGGCCTCGCCGTGGGCAGCCCGACGAACATGGGCATCCTCTCGTGGAAAATGAAGCGTTTCTGGGATGAGGCAATGATGCCCCACTGGATGGAAGTGGACGGCAAAATCGCGTGCGCCTTTTCCTCCGCGGGCGGCTGGGGCGGCGGAATGGAACTCGCCTGCCAGTCCATCCTCATCGTGCTCATGAATTTCGGCTTCCTCGTCTTCGGCGTGACGGACTACGCGACGAAAATGCGCACGCTGCACTACGGCGCCGTCGTCGCAAAGGAGCCGCGAAGTGAGGACGACATCGCCGCCTGCCGCCTGCTCGGCCAGCGCCTCGCGGAGTGGACGGCGGTGTTCATTCACGGAAAAAAGGCCGAGCATCCTGCGAACAAGAGATCGCAGCGCCTGGGCGCGGGATAGGGTGCTCATGCACGAGTGGATCACTCCGGCGATTGGGGAGTCGCTCAAGGCCTGCCGCTACTGATTCATTCGGATGGGCGCACTCCGTAGACGGGAGACAGAAGTCCCTCTTGACCCCGTCTCCGGCGATCTGCCCATTGGCGGCATCAGCGATATTTCATGAACGACCAGCCCGACACCTCTCCGCCCTCGCCTGCACCCGCTCCGACTCCGCAGCGCTCGCGGCTGCTGTATGGGTGCGCCGGGATGCTTGCGCTGGGCATCATCATTGTCGCTACCGTTGCTTTGACGCTCTGGTGGGTTCAGCGCCCAATCACGCCGGTCGTGTTGTCCGCGTCGGAGAAGGAGGTGGTGGAGGCGAAGCTCCGTTCCGTCGGCGGCAAGGACGCGCCTGTCGATTCCGCGCAGCGGGAGGCGGACCGGCCTTACACGCCGGGATCGAAGTCATTGAAAATTACCGAGCGGGAACTCAACGGATTGGTGAACAGCAACACCGATCTCGGGAAGACCGTGCAACTGGAACTGGCGCGCGACGCTGTGAATGCATACGTGACCGTGCCGATTCCCGCCGATTTCCCTGTCGGTGGCGGCAAGACATTCCGCGCCCGCGCCCGTTTCTCACTCTCGGTGGGGAACGGCGGCGCACCGCGCGCGATCATGGAGGATGTCACGGTCTTCGGGCTGAGCCTGCCCAAGGACTGGCTGGCTGGGTTGAAAGGAGAGAACCTTTTCGGGAGTGCCCTCGGCGATCGCGAGGGATCCGCTGCGTTGCGCGGGCTTAAGAGCCTCCGCGTCGAACCGGGCGTCTTGGTGCTCGAACTGGCCGATTGATACGTCAGTCACCCCTCCGAATCGGCGATTCGCACCTTTGGTAACACGCGCCACGCCCATACGCCGGCGCCCAGCATCCACGCGTAGGATGCGGCGTTGAGCCAGTGGGTGCGCGTCATCGGCACGAAATCGCCGAATGCGCGCAGCACCGCCGCGGCGACGATGAGGACAGCCGCGGTGAGGAGGAATGGGAGCGGCGTCGGGAAGAGATGGCTGTTCCCGCTGTGGCCGAGCACCACGCGCGTGGCGACAGTGATGGTGATGAGACTGAATCCGCCGATGAAGATCACGTGCAGTCCCGCGACCCGCTGGAGCGGCCAGAACAGCGGAAAGACGAGTCCGGTGATGAGCAGCACGAGCGCCGCGCGCAGGCAGATGGTGAGCGTGACGTTCGGCACTTTGGCGCTGTGAAAAGGGACGGTCGTCACCAGATACGCACCCGCGGCGACGCAGCGGAGGACGTGCGCCCCGTGGGAGTGGAACGCGAGGCTTTCCGCAATCAGCGTCCCGGTGATCACGATGCCCGCTGCAGCGGCGATGAGTGCGCGGGATGTCCAGCCGGGCAGCGGCGTGCGCGATTCCGGAAGCTCCGGTTGCGGGATGCCGAGGAATCGCGGCAGCAAGAATCCGCCGATGCCTAGGATGAGCAGCAGCACCCAGCCCTCGTTCAGCAGGGCGGTGCCGACGGGCATCGCAGAGGTCCAGAGATTCCAAGGCACGGATGCGAGCAGCGCGGTGCCGGTGAGCGCATTCAGGAAGCCGAGCCCGACGAGTGCGAATCCTGGCGGAGGCAAATCCTGGCGACGGACAAACCGCCGCCCCATGGACACGAGGAAAAACACGAGCATCACCAGGAACACGCGGTCGCCCGCGAACGGTTGCAGGCCGATGTGAAGTCCGATCGCCGTCAGGTGCAGGAGCACCAGCGTCCAGAGTTCCCACCGCGCGAGCGACGGCGCGCCGATGACGCGCGGCATCGCGGTCCCCAGAAATCCGAAAACGAACGCGCCGAGGAAGCCCTCGATCATCACACGGGCATGCATGAGGCCCGGGTAAAATGATGTATGGATGCCGAGGTAAAAAAGCGGCCACAGCGAAACCCCGGAAATCCCGAAGAGCATCCCGATCGGGAAGAAAATGCGGAACGGCTCGGCAGGGCAGAGTGAGAGGTACTGCGGTCGAACGGAGCGTTGCTCTGGGTGAGTCACGTTGATCCTCTTACCTTGTCCATCGCATTTCAGCCACCCCTCGATTGTCGGATTGCGAGCATCGCTTGGGGTAACGGTCGGGTGCTGCCATTGGCACGGACTTGTGTCCGCCTTCCGCGTCGAAGTCCATGGTCCTAGTCAGCGACCGGTCAATCGTGTGTGGTGCGGGGCAGTCATGTGGATCGTCCGATTAGCACTGCGCAGGCCGCTCACCTTCGTCGTGGCGCCCCGGCCGCACCTTCGAGGCGAAAGTCGTCCGCTCCGCCGGCACGCTCGACGCCGCCTCGCGTACGCCCCTCACCGAACTCGAAGTGGACAACGAAAAAGGCGAACTCCTCGCCGGCAGCTACGTGCAGGTGCGCTTCAAGGAAGCCAAGCTCGACGCCGTGCTTTCGATCCCGGCGAATGCGCTGCTCTTTCGCAACGAAGGCACGATGGTCGGCGTAATCGGAGCCGACAATCGCGTCGCCCTTCGAACAGTCACCATGGGCCGCGACTTCGGGATGACCGTTGAAATCATCGAGGGTGTCACTGCAAACGATCGCGTGATCCTAATCCGTCCGATTCACTCGTGGACGGCTCGCTGGTCCGTGTGGTGCCGACAAAGCCAGCAGGACATTGAGAACCTCCCGACGTTTCTGAGTGCACTGCCAGCGGTTGCGAAGAGGGCTACTTTTTCGCCTTCTTTGCTTCCTCTGCTGCGCATGCGCAGAGCCACTCGGGGCCTTTGCACTTCGGGCAGGGATTCGTGTCGTATTGCAGACGCGCGGTAATGGCCTTGGCCTTGGCGTTTTCCTTGAACTGCACAATGAACCACTCGCCGGACTTCACGACGGGGATGACGAACTTGTTGTCGGCCTTTTCGACTTTCAGTTTGGCCGCCTTGCCGGTGGCGCCGCCGCTGGCGGTGAGCGTCTGCTCGGCGAGGGCGACGGGCTTCATGTCCTTGTCGAGGACCGCAATCTGGAACTTGCCGTCCTTCACGATGACTTCGCCGTGCATTGACTCGTTCTTGGAGAACTCGAGGATGCGGCCGCCGTTGGGCCCGATTTCGATGTCGCCGTGCGCGAAGGCGGCGGCAGTGATGGTGAGGCTGCCGAGCAGCGCGAGGAGGTGTTTCTTCATGGGATGTTGTGTTGTGTTGGTTGTTTTGCGGTCTGGGTGAAAGTGACCGTGCCATGGCGTCCAAACCGCCGCCGCGGCGCGGAGGTTTCTTCAGTGTGAGGCGGGGGCTTCGTTCTCGATGGCCTTTTGCGCGGCCTTTCTGCCGAACGTGTAGAAAACCGTGGGCGTGACGCCGAGGCCGAGGAGCGTGCTGGTGATGAGGCCGCCGACGATGACGACGGCGACAGGGTGCAGGATTTCCTTGCCCGGCTGATCGGCGGCGAGGACGAGCGGGATG
>JBEBGK010000251.1:0-5708 GCA_040081515.1 Chthoniobacteraceae bacterium | reverse complement strand
GGCCGCGGACCGGGAGAAGGTCCTCGGCGAACTCGTTCCCGGGAGCGAGGATTACTATTTCTTCCACGCGCTCCATTACCAGAACACGCGCAACGCGGCGAAACTCGCGGACATTCTCGCGCAGTGGAAGAAGCGTTTCCCGGACGAGAGCCAGCGCAGGCGGGTCATCGAGAATCGTGAGTCGCTGCTGGGCTACGACGCGTCGCCGCAGAAGACGGTCGAGTATTTGAAGGAGCGGCTCGGCGTGCAGTTCCACCACCAGCAGGAGGTGCGCGACCGGAAGCCGGACCTGCCGGTGGCGCTCGATCCGGCACGCATCGCGCGGGAGGTCTTCGAGCGGAATGCGCTCGCGAACAATGGCGACCTGGGCGTGCTCCCGATCACCGCGCAGCAGCGGCGGGCGCTGCTCGGGCGGTTGCAGCGGCCGGATGTGGGGAATCTGGTCGATGTCATCGTTGCGGACCTGAAAACGCAGGAGTCGTCGGGGTTCGGCGAGTTTGCGATTCATCGCGCGCTGCTGCCGGCGCAGCTCGATGCGCTCGTGCAATCAATCCCGGCCCTCGCCGCGAACGAGGCCTTTGTTTTCACGCGGCTGCAGAAACTGGCGCCGGGAATGGATGCGGATGTGGAATTCGATCCCGCCGGGCGCGAGGCGTGGCTCGACCGGGTGTGGGCCTATGCGAAGACGCTCCCGCCGGCGTTCAACACGGTGAAGGCGCACGCGCTGTATCTCCGGCTCGATCACGACCGGAAGAAGGGCATCTACGATCGCGAGCGGCTCCTCGAATACCTGAAGCTGCCGCGCCAGCTCCAATACGTGAATCCGAAGTGGCTCGCGCAGCGGCTCCAGAACAACAACCCCGTGGACTTGAACGCGGACCTCGCCGGGCCGCTGCCCGGGGCGCGCCCCATCGGCGATGACGAGGCGCTGGTGCGCGAGTATTTCCTGCATCATTTCGCGCAGAATCCCGGCACCGACGTGGCGGCGGCGAGTGCCCCGTGGGTGGAATTTGTGCGCGACACCTGGCTGAAGCCGGTGCTCGCCGAGGCCATGATCGTGAATGGAATCGGCGGCGCGGAACGCTGGGCCCCGCTGCTCACTCCGCAGGCGTTCCAGGCATTGAAGGACAGGGTGGACGTCGAGTTTCCAAGGACGAACGCGGTGATGTTCAGGCCCGGGGACGACGTGCAGTTCGACGTGGTGACGAAGAACACGCCGAAGCTCATCGTGAAAATCTACGAGCTGAACGCGCTGAACTTCTTCCTCTCGCAGAAGCGCCAGCTCAACACCGACCTGAATCTCGACGGCCTCGTGGCGAACAGCGAGGAGACCCACACCTTCGACGCCGGGCCGTTCAGGCGCACGCGACAGCCGTTCAAGTTCCCCCGGCTCGCGGGAAAGCGCGGCGCGTGGATCATCGAGTTCATCGGCGGCGGACGGAGCAGCCGCGTGCTCGTGCGCAAGGGGCAGTGGCAGATCGTGCAGCAGACGGGGCCGGGCGGGGATCTGCTCACCGTGCTCGACGAGAGTGGCGCTCACGTGAAGGACGCCGTGGCGTGGCTCGACGGCCGCAAGCTCGTGCCCGACGCGAAACTGGGGCGCATCGTCGTGCCGTTCACGCAGCAGCCGGGCCGCAGGCAGGTGGTGATTGCGAACACGGACGGCAGCTTCGCGACGCTCACGCAGTTCGAGCACCACGCGGAGGAATACAAGCTCGACGCGCAGTTCCACATCGAGCGCGAGCAGTTGCTCGCGAGGCGGCAGGCCACGCTCGCGATCCGCACCGCGCTGCTGCTTGGCGAGTCGCAGCTCGATCCGCGCCTGCTGAGCGACCCGAAGCTGACGATCACCTCGGTGTCGCTCGACGGCATCGCGACGACGCGCGAGGTGAAGGATCTCAAGCTCAGTGCCGGCAGTGTGATCACGCACGCATTCGAGGTCCCGGAGCGGACGGCAAAGCTCGAGGTGACGCTCACCGCGCAGGTCGAGGTGCTCAGCGCCGGCGGCGAAAAGCGCCCGGTCAGCGCGTCGCACTCATGGATGCTCAATGGAATCGTGAAGACCGACGCGACGAACGACGGGCACCTGGCGAAATTCGGCGGCGACCACATGTATGAACTGCTTGGGAGAAACGGTGAGCCAATCGCCGACCAGCAGGTCGTCTTCACATTCACGCACCGCGATTTCACGAGGACGGAGACGGTCGCGCTTCGCACGGATGAAAAGGGGCGTGTGGCGCTCGGGGCGCTCGCGGGCATCCGCTCCTTCACGGCGAAGGCGCCGAACGGTCGCGAAGGCCGGTTTTCACTCGACGAATTTGCGCGCACATGGAACGGCACGATTCACGCCAAGGCAGGCGAGGTGGTGCGCATTCCGCTCCCGCCCGAACTTGCCGAGATGCAACTCCGCCGCGCAGTGAAGGACTGGGTGCGGGCCTACGTCTCCCTGCTCGAGGTGCGCGCCGGGACCTTCGTCGCCGACCAGGGCGGCCTGCTCTCCGTGAGCGGCGGCTTCCTCGTGATCGAGGGCCTGCAGCCGGGAGATTACGCCCTGCGGATGCGCAACGATGCGCGCGACATCGCGATCAAGGTGACCGGCGGAAAGCCCGCGCATGGCTGGTATCTGGGCGAGCGCCGCAATCTCGAGGCAATGCACGAGGCTCCGCTGCATGTGACGGCGCTGACGCAGGACGCTGAATTCATCACCGTGCGGATTGCGAATTCGACGACCCTGACGCGCGTCCATGTCGCTGCATCGCGCTTCGTGCCGGAGCGGGATCTGTTTGCCGCGCTCGGTGGCTTCACGCGATTCGGGTCCGCCGAGGGCGCGCCTGCGCGGCTGCCGAATCTCTACTCCGCGGGCCGGGAAATCGGCGACGAATACCGCTACATCCTGGAGCGGCGCTATGCGAAGCTCTTCCCAGGCAACATGCTCACGCGCCCGGGGCTGCTGCTGAACCCGTGGGATGTCCGCGACACCGGGCTCCAGGATCTCGCGCAGAAGGCGGGCGAAGGTGCCAGGGCGACGGACGGGGATCGCGAGGAACTGGCCCGTCGCGCGAAGATGGAACTGTCGGATCCCCACCCGACGAGCGCAGCCGCCGCCGCGGCGGGCGGGACGGACATGGACTTCCTCGCAACGGGCGCGCCCGTGCTCTACAACCTCATGCCGGATGCGGACGGCGTGGTGAAGATTTCCCGCAAGGCGCTCGGCGACCGGCAGCATGTGCAGATTCTCGCGGAGGATCTGCACCACTCCGTGTGGCGCTCGTTCGCATTGCCGGAGACCGACACGAAATTCACCGACATCCGCCTTGCGCGGAATCTCGATCCGGCGCGTCCATTCGCGCAGAAGAAGGAAGTCACCGTGCTCGAAAACGGGAAGACGCTCACACTGGCCGACATCCTCACGAGCGAACTGGAGACCTACGACACGCTCGGAGGAGTGTATTCGCTTTTCACCACGCTCAGCCATGACGCGAACCTCGCGAAGTTTGCCTGGGTGCTCCAGTGGCCGAAGCTGAAGGACGACGAGAAGCGCGCGAAATACAGCGAGTTTGCCTGCCACGAGCTGAGCTTCTTCCTTTCGCGCAAGGACCCGGCGTTCTTTGAGAAAGTCATCAAGCCATATCTCGCGAATAAGAAGGACCGGACGTTCATGGACGACTTCCTGTTCGGGAACGATCTCACGCCCTACCTCGCGCAGTGGTCCTATCAGCGCCTGAACGCAGCCGAGCGTGTGCTGCTCGCGCAACGTCTGCCCGGAGAAGCCGCGGCCGTCGCGCGAAGCCTTCGCGAGCAGTGGGAGATGCAGCCGCCCGCGCCGGATAAATTCGATGTCTGGTTCGACACCGGGCTCCGCGGCCGCGCGCTGGACACGGATGGCGATTCACTCTCGCTGGGCCGGGAGCTTCGAAGGGAGCGTATGCAGGCGGAGAGTGACGCTGCGCCGCGCGGTGCGATGGCGCCGGCGAGGCCGCAGAGCAGATCCGCGCCGTTGGCTTTCGCGGGTGTCGGCCTGACGGCGGCAAAGGGAGACCAACAGCGCGACCTCAAGGAGATGAAAAAGATGGCCGCCGGCGGCCTGGCCCTCAGCGTGGATGCAGTCGATAAGCTTGCGGAGGATCTGCCCCGGCTGCAGGACGTCGAACAGAAACTCGCCGGGAGTCTGAAACAGGCGGAAGGCCGGAAGAAGGTGCTCGACGAATCGCTCGGCGTCGCGCCCGGGGAGAGCGATGCGAATGGAAGAATGGATCAATATGGCTACTTCGGTGGCGATGTCGCCGGGGCGAATCGCGCCGCCGTGCGCGCATATTTCCGGCCGCTCGGGGCGACGAAGGAATGGGCGGAGAACAACTATTACCGGCTCCGCATCCAGGAGCAGGATGCCTCGCTGATCCCCGTGAACGCGTTCTGGCGGGACTACGCCGCGCATGTCGCCGCGGGTGGGAAGGGGCCGTTTGTCTCGCCGAATGTCGCGGAGGCGGGCCGGAATTTTTCCGGGATGATGCTCGCGCTCGCCGTGCTCGATCTGCCGTTTGACGCGCCGAAGCACACCACGAAGACCGATGGCGGCCAGTTCACCCTCACCGCGGGCGGGCCGATGATCGTCTTCCACAAGGAGATCAAACCGGCCGCCGCGGCAAAACCCGGCCAGTCGGAACTGCTCGTGAGCCAGAGTTTTTTCCGTCGCGCGGATCGCTACCGCATGGAGGGCGGCGAGAAGTTCGAGAAATACGTCACCGGCGAATTCCTCACCGGCGCCGTCTATGGCGCGAACGTGGTGGTGACCAATCCCACGAGCGCGCCGTTGAAATCCGAGGTTCTCCTGCAGATCCCGCAGGGTGCGGTGCCGGTCGCGGGCAGCAAGGCGACGGACTCGCGCCACATCCGGCTCGAGCCCTACACGACGAAGACCTTCGAGTATTACTTCTACTTCCCCGCGACCGCGGCGAAACCCGGCGTGAAGTTCCCGCATTTCCCGGTGAACGTCTCCGTCGCCGGCGCGGCGGCTGCGGCGGCAAAGCCGTTCGAGTTCAACGTCGTCTCGCGGCTCACGGAGGTCGACAAGGCTTCGTGGGATTACGTTTCGCAGTACAGCACGCCCGCGGAGGTGTTCGCGTTCCTCGAGCAGAACAACCTCGCGGCGCTCGACCTCGCGCGTGTCACCTGGCGGTGCAGGGACGCTGCATTTTTCAGGAAGCTCACGGCGTTCCTCGGCTCCCATCACGTCTGGAATGAGACGATCTACAGCTACGCGCTCGTCCACAATGACGCCGCCGCGCTGCGCGAATGGCTCAGGCACAACGATCCGTTCGTGAGCCAGTGCGGCCCGTGGCTCTCGACGAAGCTCATCCTGCTCGATCCGATCGAACGGCGCGCCTACGAGCACCTCGAGTATTCGCCGCTCGTCAACCAGCGCGCCCACCGCCTCGGGAGCGACTGGCGCATCGCGAATCCCGCCGTGCTCGGGCAGTACCGCGGCCTGCTCGACATCCTCGCGCACAAGCCGCAGCTCGATGCCGCGGATCACATGAGCGCGACGTATTACCTCTTCCTGCAGGACCGCGTGGAGGAGGCGCTCACCCGCTTCCGTTCCGTGGATGCCGCCGCGCTCCCGACACGCATCCAGCACGACTACTTCCGCTGCTACGCGGATTTCTACGAGGGGAACCTCGCCGGCGCGCGCGGCATCGCGTCGCAGTATG
>JBEBGK010000250.1:0-5722 GCA_040081515.1 Chthoniobacteraceae bacterium | reverse complement strand
GAGCGGTGCCCGGGCCGACAGGCGGGAATCCTTTCGGACCCCGCGTTGCATCGGAAATGCTCCTTGCCGGGGTCGCCGCCGGGACAGATATTCCGCGCTCCTTTTTTTCAAATGCCAGTGCAGCCCATTCATGATCGCGGTGTCATCGCCCGTTGGCGGCAGTTCCTGCCGGTGACGGACGCGACGCCCGTGATCTCGCTGAACGAGGGATCGACGCCGCTGATCCATGTGCCGCGGCTGAGCGCGATGATCGGGCGGGGTTGCGAGGTTTTCGTGAAATACGAGGGGCTGAACCCGACGGGATCGTTCAAGGATCGCGGGATGACGATGGCGATCTCGAAGGCCGTCGAGGAGGGTGCGAAGGCGGTGATCTGTGCGAGCACGGGGAACACCTCCGCCGCGGCGGCCGCCTATGCGGCGCGCGCGGGCATCACGAGCATCGTGCTGCTGCCCGCGGGAAAGATCGCGCTCGGCAAGCTGGCGCAGGCATTCATGTACGGCTCGAAGGTCGTGGCGATCGAGGGGAACTTCGATGATTCGCTCCGCCTGGTCCGCGAGATCGGCGAGACGGAGCCAATCGCGATCGTCAATTCCATCAACCCCTACCGCCTCGAGGGGCAGAAGACGGCCGCGTTCGAGATCATCGAGGTGCTCGGGGATGCACCGGACCTGCACGTCATGCCCGTGGGGAACGCCGGGAACATCTCGGCGTACTGGATGGGCTACGGCGAGTTTCACCGCGCCGGGCGCGCGTCGAAGCTGCCGGTGATGCTCGGCTTCCAGGCCGCGGGCTCCGCGCCGATCTATTACAATCGCGTGATCGAAAAGCCCGAGACGATCGCCACTGCGATCCGGATCGGCAACCCGGCGAGCTGGGACAAGGCGACCGCCGCGATGCGCGATTCGGGCGGCGCGGTGGACATCGTCACGGACGAGCAGATTCTCGAGGCGCAGTACTGGCTCGCGCGCAGCGAGGGCATCTTCGTCGAACCCGCGAGTGCCGCGAGCATCGCGGGTCTGATGAAATGCGCGGGCAAGGAGCGGTGCGCGGCATGTCCGCTGCCGCGGATTCCGGATGGCGCCCGCATCGTCTGCACCGTGACCGGCCATGGGTTGAAGGATCCCGACGTGGCGAAGGATCGCATCTCCGGCATCGTGACCGCCACCGCCGACAAGGCGGCGATTCTCGACATCATCGCACGCTAATCCCCGAATTTTTCAATGAGCACCTACACCTGGATCGAATCCCCCGCGTGGCAACTTTCATTCTTCGGCCTTCCGAATCGCATCCCGTGGCCGGCCAATGCGCCGCAGCCCGACTCCGCCAACGAGCAATTTGACCTGGCGTCACTGATCCGCGGCGTTGAGGCGTGCATGGGCAGCGAGCCGGAGCTGATCGGGCCGTGGCGCGGATTTCTCTCCGCGGCGCAGCACTTCGGCGGGATGACGGAGGCGCTCGAGGATCAGGAATATGCGCGCGCCTCGGAGTTGCTCTCCGAGATCGAGAAGGATTACCCCGGATCGCCCTACGGCCTGTTTCATCGGGCGTACGTGCACCGGCAGAGCGGCAACGACGAGGAGGCTGTCCGCCTTTACGCGGATGCCGCACAGAAGGCGCCCGGGGTCGGCTTCATCTGGAACAATCTCGGCACGATGCTCGCCGAGAACGGCAATCCGCAGCAGGCCGTGCAGGCTTTCATGAACGCGGTGCGCATCAACCCGAATGACCGCGTGGCGCTCGAGTCGCTCGCGCAGCTCAAGGCCGTCGTGAAGATGCTCCGCGACCAGAATGATCCGAACTCGGTCGTGTTCGTCCCGGTGGATCAATTCCGGCAGATGGCCGGGGCGCAGATCGAGGCGCTCTCGAAGAACCCGGACCAGCTCATGCAGTTCGGCGAGGCGATGATCCGGGACGGCATCGTGCCGGACATCGGCGTGAAGGCGCTGGAGAAGGCGGACGAGGTCCGGCCGAATCACCCGCGGACGATCATCGCGCTCGGCGCCGGCTACCGGGTCACCGGCGAGTTCGACAAGGCGAGGCAGGTGCTCGCACGGTTCAATGAATTGCAGCCGAATGATCCGTGGGGGTTCTTCAATCTCGCCCAGACGTGCAACGCGGCAAAGGACGCGGAGGGCGAGAAGGCCGCGATCGAAAAGACGCTCGCGATCGATCCGAATATCCAGGCGGCGCTCGGCGTTTACTTCGACCTCGATAACAACCGCAACGAGGCGAAGGAAAAGGAGATGGCCGATTACGCCGACAAGCGTGGTGCGTGGATGCCGCTGCTGCTCTCCAGCGGCCTTGCCCGCCAGCGCGGCGACATCCCGGCTGCGGTCGGCTACGCGGCCCGCGCATATGAGCGAAACCCGAAGTCGGAGGAGGTGCTCCTCCAGTATTGCGCGATGCTCGGCGATGCAAAGGACGCGGAGGCGCTCGATACGGTGATCAAGCCGGCGGTGACCGGCGGGCGCTTCAGCAAGCGTCTCGACTGGAACTACGCGCAGTCCTTGAAGCAGGTGGGGAAGAACGCGGAGGCCATCGAGGTCCTCAGGCGCGCGCTGCTCGGGGATGCACCGGAGGACTTCAAGGCGGCGGCGGGAGCGGCGATCGAATTCTGGAGCGGGCTTCGCGCGCAGTCGGGTGAACTGCTCGAGGTGCATCCGAGCGGACAGCTCACGCGGCCCGTGCTCCTCACGCTGGAGGAAGGCGAGGGCGGTGTGATCATTCCGCCGCGGCAGTTCCTGCCCGCGCAGGGGAAATTCCCATGGAACGCCCGCGAGAATGGCGGCACCGAGGCGCGGGTGCGTCTGCAGCAGGGCCAGGCCGGGCTCGGGGCGGCGCCGCGTCCGCTCGGCGTGTTCGTCGTGAAGAACATCACGCCCGCGACGGAGGGGCCGACCAACATCGACTGCCGTGTGGAAGCGATGCCGGATGGCCGCCTGCTGTTCTCAGCCGGCCAGGACGGACGGATGCTGCCGGTGGAATGGGCGGGGCTCGCGTAGCGAATTACTTCGCCGGGATCTTCGCCGCGGCCTCCCGGAGCTGCGCGTCAATTTCTGCGGCCTTCGCGCGGGCTTCCTCGAGGGGCAATCCCTTCGCCATTCCCGGGCGCTTGTGTCCGGCGGCGTTGAGATATGCGTCGGTGAGAAGGCGGCCGCGCTTGCGGATGAGCTTCCGCAGCTCGGCGAGGGCGGTGATGTCCGGGTCAAATTCCGCGCCGAGCGCCTTGAGGATCGTGACCGCCATCACATGATGACCCGCTTCGTTGGCATGGACGCCGTCCTTTGAAAACGTGAACTCGGGATTCGCTTTCCGGGCGGTCTCCAGCGCCGCGGCCATCGCGTTGTGCGTGTCGATCACGCGCCAGCCTTCGCTTTTCCCCTGGGCGACGAGCCACTCGGAGTAGCGGTCGAGCACGCCGTTGTAGCCCTCGAACATGTCGCCGTCCTTGACCGAGCCGGCGGGTTTCACGCGGGCCTTGATGGGGAGCGGGTCGAACACCGGCGGCGTGAGATGGATGATCTGGGCGCCGGCATTCCGGGCCTTTTCGCGCAGTTTGCGGATTCCCTCCTGGTATTTTGCGAAGCGCTCCTCGCTGAACGGAAGGTAGATTCCGCAGTTCATGCCGTAGCACGCGAAGATGAGGTCGGGTTTCACGATCGCGAGCACGCGGTCGAGGCGCTCGTGCAGGTCGGGGCGTGGAAACTTGCCGCCCGCGTGGCCGGCTTCGCTCAGGCCGCTCACGGTCTCGCTCGGGAGTCCGCAGTCGATCACCTCGAAGCGGCGGCCCGGATATTTCGTGGCGAGGAAGAGATCGAAATCATCCACGTAATGCCCGGCGTAGGTGATGCTGTCGCCGAGGAAGAGGATGCGAGTGACGCCGGGAAGAAAGTCTTCCGCCATGGCGGCGGGGAGGAATGCGAGGAGCAGTGCGAGGGCGCGGAGGGAGTTCATACGAGGCCGAGGTTGCCGCCGGGGTTTGCAGCGGGCAAGGGCGAACAGATGGGCTACAGGCTCTGGCGCGCCTCGGCCAGATGAGCGGCCCATTTTCCAAGGAAGACCAGCGAGGAGAGAAGCGTGGTGAGTGCTTCCGGCGCCGGCGATTTCTCCCGCAGTGTCGCCAGAATCCTCGCGGTCCGATCCGCGACTGTGGCCGCGAGGCCGTCCGATCTCGCGCGGAGTGCGATGCGCTCCGGTTCCAGGAGCGCGCGCGTGAGCGGTGTGCTCGCGGACGCGAGGCGGGCGGCGAGCTTCTGCGCGGACTGGCGGAACGAGGCGATGTCCATGAACAGGTCCGCCAGATCGGCGGGTGTCTGGTCGGCGCCCGCGAGCAATCCGGGATGCGTCAGCTCGAGGTAATGACGCAGGCATTTTGCGGGATCGCGGAGCGTCTGCCACGCGGTGTTGAGGTCGGTGAACGACTGCGCGGAGCCGCCCGCGGCGTCGGGATGATGCCGGGCGCTGAGGCGGTGAAAGCGTTCCTTCAATTCATCGGCGTCCACGCATGGACGTCGCGGAACGCCGAGCACGGCGAAAAGATCGGTCACGCCGAGAAGCTTTCGCCGCAGGAGCAGTGGGCCTCGGCGTTCGGGTTCGTCACCTTGAAGCCTCCCTTTTGCAGATCGTCCGAGAAATCGAGCACGCTGCCGCTCACAAAAAGCGCGCTCTTTGGGTCGATGACGACACGCACATCCTGCGACATCACCATGATGTCGCGGTTCGCGGGGCCATCCACGAGGTCCATCTTGTACTGAAGCCCCGAGCAGCCGCCGCCGATCACCGCCACGCGGAGGGCGCCCTGGGGCCGGCCCTGCTTTGCGAGGAGCGAGGCGAGCTTCGAGCCGGCATTCGCCGTCAGCTTCAGCAGCTTTTCGTTGCCGATCTTGTATTTGATCTCGTCAGCGGGAGCGGTGGTCATCCTGGCGGCAGTGTATTCCCGGCGCGGCGGTTGTCCATCGGGAGGGTGATCACGCCGCGGCGAGCGCGGTGCCTGCGGGATGGAGGGCGATGTTGTCCGCCGCGATGTCGTCGAGCTGCGCGAGCGAGGCGACGTGGGCGAATTTCTCGCGGAGGCGCTTCGCGTCCGGCATCCCGCGGGAATAGGCCATGAGCTGGGTGCGCATGGATTGCATGGCATGGAGTTCGCTGCCCTGCTTTTGCACCTCGCGCGCGCAGTGGCGGCGGATGTGTCTCCATTGATCGTCAAGGGTGGGCGGCGGCAGATGCGCGCCGGTGGCGAGGTAGTGTTTGATCTCGCGGAAGATCCACGGGTGTTGCATCGCGGCGCGGCCGATCATGATGCCGGCGATGCGGGTCGTCGTCCTGCGGCGCTCGACATCACGCGCGTTTGTGACGTCGCCGTTGCCGATGACGGGGACCCGCACGGTGTCGGCCACCGCGGCGATGACCTCCCAGTTGGCCTCGCCGCTGTAGCCCTGTTCCTTCGTCCGCCCGTGGACCGCGATGGCCCGGATGCCGCAGTCCTCGAGGATGCGCGCGGTGGTGGTGGCATTCACGGAGTCGGCGCTCCAGCCGATCCGGATCTTCGCCGTGACGGGATGCGGTGCGACGGCCTGGACGATGGCGCCGGCGACGCGCGCGAGCAGCGGGCAGTCGCGCAGCAGCGACGAACCGCCGTTCTTGCTCACGACCTTGTTCACCGGGCAGCCGAAATTGATGTCGAGAAAATCGGGCTGCTTCCAGTCCATCACCATCTTCGCC
>JBEBGK010000249.1:0-5736 GCA_040081515.1 Chthoniobacteraceae bacterium | reverse complement strand
CGGACGCCGCGGTTTGAGACGGTCCGATTGCGAAAGGATGGTTCGCGGGTGGATGTGGAGCTGTCCGTGTCCCCGGTGATCGTGGACGGGAAGGTGGTGGCGGCGATGGCGGTCGGGCGCGACATCACGCAGCGGCGACGGACGGAGGAGTCGTTGAGAAGCCATGCCGAGCTGCTGGCGCTGGCGCAGGAGGGCGCGCGGATGGGGGTGTTCGAGTGGGATCTGGTGACGAACCGGGCCTGCTGGACGCGCGAGATGCAGGAGCTGATGGGAATGGAACTCGACGAGCGGCCTGCCAACGCGGAGCCGTGGCTCGCGGCGATGCATCCCGAGGACCGCGCACGGCTGGAGCGGGTGCTCGATGAGTGGATGGCCTCGAAGCGGCAGGATGCGACGGTGCAGTATCGACTCTCCGGAAATGACGGGGAGCGATGGATGGAGATCCGGGGGCTGATGATCCGCGATCCCGGCGGCAGGCCGCTGAAGATCATCGGCACGAATCTGGACATCTCCGCCCGGAAGCAGATGGAACAGGCGTTGCTGCAGCGTGAGGCGAAATACCGCCAATTGCATGACACGATGCGCGAGGCTTTCGCCAGCGTGGACATGAAGGGGCGGATCATCGAGTTCAACTCTGTCTATCAGGAGATGCTCGGTTACTCCGAAAGCGAGCTTCGCCAACTGACCTATGTGGACCTGACGCCGAAGAAGTGGCACCGCTTCGAGGCGCGCATCATCCGGGAGGAGGTCATTCCGCGGGGCTTCTCCGGCATTTACGAGAAGGAATACCGCCGCAAGGACGGGAGCATCTTCCCCGTGGAATTGCACACTTTCCTGATCCGGGACGGGAAGGGAGAGCCCGAGGGCATGTGGGCGATCGTCCGCGACATCACCGGGCGCAAGCGTGCCGAACGCGCATTGCAGGAGAGCGAGGCGAGATTCCACATGGTGCTCGAGAACTCGGTGGAAGCCGTGTTCCGCAGGAATCTGCAGACGGACAGCTACGACTACCTGAGCCCGTCCATCGAATCCATCATCGGCTTCAAGCCGGAGGAATTTGCGTCGCTGCCGATGAGGAGGGTGACGCAGATGATTCACCCCGCGGACATCCTGCACGTAAGACGTGCATTCAAGGCGGCGACGGCGAGCGGGAAGCCGTGCCGGTCGCTGGAGTATCGATTCCGGTGCAAGGACGGTGCCTACCGATGGCTGGCCCAGTCTTTCCGGATTCTGCGCGATGCCTCCCGGCGGCCTCTTTACGCCGTCGGAGCCATCCGCGGCATCTCGGAGCGCAAACAGATGGATGAGGAATTGCGTGAATCGCAACGCGTCGCGCGCTCCACAGTGGAGGCGATCCCCGCGCAGATCGCCGTCATCGACGAGAGCGGGACGATCCGCGATGTCAACCAGGCGTGGCGGCGTTTCGCGCGTGCCAACGGCGGCACCGATCGGGCCACCGGGTGCGGTGTGAACTACCTGAAGGTGTGCGACAAAGTCCACGGCATGGGGCGACGGGACGCGGCGGGTTTCGCGGCGGGAATCCGCTCCGTGCTGTCGGGACGGAAGGCGGTGTTTTCCATGGACTACGCCTGCCATTCGCCGACGGAGCGGCGATGGTTCACCGGCTACGTGACGCCTTTTGCCGGCGAGGGCGACCGGCGGGCGGTCGTGGCGCATGTGAACATCACCGGCGTCAAGCTGGCCGAGGAGAAGTTCCGCGACGTGCTGGAATCCGCCCCGGACGCGATGGTGATCGTGGATGGCAAAGGCAAAATCCGGATGGTGAACAGGCAGACCGAAAAGATGTTCGGCTACACGCGCCGGGACCTGATCGGCAGGAAGCTGGAGATGCTGCTGCCGTCGGGGAAGCGAAACGCGCACGCCAGGAAGCGCGAAAATTTCGCCGCCGATCCGACGAGCCGGCCTTCGGGGGAGGGAGTCGAGTTGGCTGCACGGCGCAAGGACGGCGGGGAGTTTCCCGTCGAGATCAGCCTCAGTCCGCTGCAGACGGAGCACGGTCTGCTGGTCTGCAGCGCCATCCGGGATATCACGGAGCGCAAGAAGGCGGAGGATGCGATTCGCACTCTCAATGCGGAACTCGAGGACCGGGTGGCAGCGCGCACGGCGGCGCTGTCGCAGGCGAACCAGTCGCTGCAACAGGCGATCCAGGATCGCCGGCAGCTCGAGCAGGAGGTCATCGAGATCAGCGAGACGGAGCGGCAGCGCATCGGGCAGGATTTGCACGACGACCTGGGGCAGCAACTCGCCGGGTTGTGGTTCTTCAGTGCGTCGCTGGAGCGGAGCCTCCGCGCCGCAGCTTCGCCCGAGGCGGCGAACGCGGCGAAGATCGCCGGGATGCTCGACAAGGCGCTCGCCCTGACGCGCAGCCTGGCGCGCGGACTGCAGCCGGTCGTGCCGGAGGCCGGCGGATTGATGGCCGCGCTCCGGGCGCTTGCCGGGCGCAGCTCGGAGATGTTCAAGGTGCCCTGCCGCTTTGCATGCAGGCGGCGGGTGGAAGTCCATGATCCCGCCATCGCGACGCATCTCTACCGGATCGCGCAGGAGGCCGTGACCAACGCCGGCAAGCACGGGAAGGCGAAGCACATCTCGATCACGCTCTCGATGTCGCGCAGGAAGCTGTCGCTTTCCGTGAACGACGACGGCACGGGCATCGATCCTCCCGAGGGGCGCGGGGGGATGGGATTCCGGACGATGACTTATCGCGCGGAGGCGATCGGTGCCTCGCTGGAAATCCGAAGGCGGGCGAGGGGAGGCACGAGCGTCGTCTGCACGATTCCAATGGGCGGCGGCACCGCCGGAAAGAAGCACTGACATGCGAAAGAAGAACGCACCACGCTCCGGACCGAAAAAGGCGAAGCTCTATATCGTGGATGATCATCCGATCTTCCGCGAGGGCCTTGCCTCCATCATCCGGCAGCAGCCGGGCCTGACGATCTGTGGCGAGGCCGATACGGCCGCGAAGGCATTCGACGAGATCCGCCGCCTGAAGCCGGACATCCTGCTGACCGACATCGGGCTTCCCGGCAAGAGCGGCCTGGAATTGCTGAAAGACCTCCACGCATTCGAGCCGAGCCTTCCCGTCCTCGTGATCTCGATGCACGACGAGACGCTCTACGCCGAGCGCGTCCTGCATGCCGGGGGCAGGGGATACATCATGAAGCAGGAAGGGCCGGAGAAAATTCTGGTGGCCATCGCCCGGGTGCTCGCCGGCCAGGTTTACGTCAGCGACAGGATGTCGGCGGGCATCCTCGAGCGAATCAGCCGGCCGGGTGCGGCGTCGTCGGACTCCCCGATTGGAAAACTGACCGATCGCGAGTTCGAGGTCCTCCGCCTCATCGGCGAAGGGAAGGACGGGCACGACATCGCGAGGGCACTGCACCTGAGCTTGAAGACCGTGCACTGCCATCGGGCGAACATCCGCCAGAAGCTCGGCTTGAAGAGCGGGGCGGCGATTGTTCATTTCGCGTCGCGCTGGGTGAATGAGCAGTAGCGCGGCCTCCGTCGGGGCGCGCGCGTTCGTCTTAGGAAAAAGGACTAGTCGCGTCCGTCCGATGTCCTAAACGGGACGGGGAGATCTGCCGATTGCGAGGGCTGGCAGGGTTGGTAGATTTTTCTTCATGAGCATCAGCCCCCAGCCCTCGCGCTCGAAGTCGATGCCGGAGGCCCGGCCCTGCAAGGTCGTGACCCTCTACGAGGATTTCCCCGCCGCCATCCGCGCCCACGATTCGTTTGGGCGCCTGATGGGGCGATTCTCCGGCGAGCGGCCGGTGCATGCGACATCGTGGAGCTTTGGCATGCTGGGCACGCAGCGACTGAAGGCGACGGTGGCGCGCGACGCCGCGGAGGCGGATGTGATCCTGGTCTCGGCAAATGGCGATCGGGAAATCCCGCCGCATGTGGCCTCGTGTATCGCGGATTGCATCAGCCGCGACCCGGACGCGCGGCCGGTGGTGATCGCGCTGCATGACGACGCGCTCAAGGCCGACGGAGCCGCCGGCCCGCTGTGCAAGTCGCTCAAGCAGATCGCCGACCGCCGGCACGCGGCATTCCTGTGCGGCGCGGACCTGAAGGAGGCCGCGGCCCGAAAGCCTTCCGCCGCCCGTCCCGCCATGCACGGCGCGGAATCCGCCGCAGCCGCGGATCGCTGGTTCGGCATCAACGATTAATTTTGCTCTGCAACCAAACACCCCACGAAGGAAACAGCCCGCCATGTATCACGACCCACTCCCTGCGTCGGCCGGCGCATCGAGGCGCTCGCGCAAACGCCCGAAGCCCCGGGCGTCCATCGACGAAATCGTCCGAGCCGCGTACCGAAAATTCTCCCGCGACCGGCGCACTCGGGAAGCGTTGAGGCAATCCCTCGGGGAGAACTCCGCAAAAGCGGAAGGAAAGGAGACACCATGAGCCGGCAGGACTGGACACAGATTCCCGGCAGGCTGAGGGCCGCGGGGTTCACGATCTTCTATGACCGCATCTCGTACGAGCCGGAGCATCCGCTCTGGTGCGCGAGGGCGAGCCGCGACGGCCGGGAGTGGAGCACGCTGGGGAGTGACCTCGGCGCTGCCTTCGTCGAACTGGAACGACAGACACAGGAACCCGCCGTGGACTGGCGCACGATGATCGCGATCGAACGATCGGACACCGGCGTGGCGGAGAACCGGAGGGCGAACTGATGATCCGGTCGGACGGCGGCGGGACGGTCATGCCTCTGCGCGGGGTTCCGCCCGTTCCGGGAAGGCAGCGAACATTTGAACACCCATGAAAAAGAAAACACATCCCACAAAGCACGCGTCGATTCGCATCTCCGGGGCGGCGCGCGTCACGACAGCCCGGGTTCCGATGACATGGCGCTGGCACTTTCGCGTGCTCCAGACGCTGCGCGATCAGCTCCTCGATGAAAAGGCCGTCGGGCTCGACGCGGGCGCCGATCCGATCGAGCCGCACAGCATGGACCCCGCCGACAGCGCGACGGATGAATTCGATCGGGCGCTCGCCGTGCGTCTGCTCTCCGGGGAGCAGGATGCCCTTTACGAAGTGGAGGCCGCAATCCAACGGATCCTGAACGGCACCTACGGCGTTTGCGAGATGACCGAGGAGCGCATTCCCGCGAAGCGACTGCGCGCCGTGCCGTGGACGCGCCTCACGCGAGGGGCGCAGGACTCGGTGGAGCGAGTCGGGCTGTCCCGCTCCATCCATCTCGCGGGGGCGGAATCGATCCAGGGCGCCGTGGCCGCCAGCCTCGCGCAGGCCGGGGAGCCGGAGAGCGGGGAGTTGCAGGCGCGCGTCGTGGCGCGTCATCGCCTCGCGGAATCGCTCCGGGGCTTGCAGGGTTCCGGTTCGATCGCGGAATCGCCGCCGACGCTCGGGCAGGGAAAGTCGCTCGGAACATTCAGCCGCCAGTCAGCCCGGCCCGCAGGGTCGCGTGCGCGAAACGCGAAGCCCAGCCGCAGGCGGCGCGGCATGCGTTGACCCGCCTTGGCGCTGCCGCGGAGGTGTGATTAAAAGTGAGTCCAACTGGAGGAGCAGAGAGCGCGTGGGAAGGTGGCGCACAAGGAGCGGCGACATTCCTGTGGCCGTCGTCGCTCCTGCGCCGGAGGCGCACCATTCAAGGAAAGGCGGCGGGCGGTGGAGAGCCAGGGAGTGCCTTTGGCCGCCCAACGGTGCGCCGCCGCGTTGCCCAGGGTGTGTGCGCCTCCGGCGCATCTGCGCACGGCG
>JBEBGK010000248.1:0-5743 GCA_040081515.1 Chthoniobacteraceae bacterium | reverse complement strand
ATGCCGCGACGCGCGTCGCAGCGAGGTTCCCTTGCTTCTTCTGCCGCCGCTGAACCGCGACCCAGTTCGCGAGCTGCGGGTTTTTTCTCCAATGAACCGGCACTCGGCAGTGCCCCTCTCGCTCACGGAATTCCATCAGCGCCTTCAACATAGTTTCCCAGCGATCGTCGAAGGATGCCCCCACTGGCGGCGACCAATCGAAGTCTAGCCGCTCGAGCGCGCCGATTTGCGCCGCCGTCAGCTTCCCTTTGCGCCGATTGCGACGTTGCGTTGTCACCCACAAGCCGAGCTTTTTGTCGGGCGGATAAATCTGCGGGACGGTGGAGTGGCCTTTTTCGGCGTGGAACTTGGTCAATCGAGCCAGCATCGCGCTCCATGTTTCGTGGGGAGAGCGGACGCCGGTGAACTCACCCAATCTCCACGTGAAGCCCAGCGCGTCGAGCGCCGCCAGTCGCTCGGCGGAGAGTTTCCCCGCAACCTTCCGCGCACGCTGAACGCCGACCCAGTTCGCCAAGGCTGGATTTTCGATCCACCCTACCGGCACCCGACAGTCGCCGTGCGCGACATGATACTGCTGCAATTCCGCAAACATCTTTTCCCACCGGGATGCGAATGGCTCCCATTCAAATCCGATGGCCGTCAGCTTTTGTTCACGTTCAGGGGAAAGCTCGCCGCGCTTCCTGAACTGGCGCTGAGTAAGCATCCACCGCCGCAATTCAGGCGAGAAGCGCGGCTCGATTCCGCTCCGAGCCAATTCCATTTGCTGCGCGAGCTTGGCCAGCATCGTCCCCCAACTCGCCGTGTAGATTTCCCAGCTAAATCCGATGTCCGTTAATCGCCGCTCTTGCTCCGGCGGTAGTTTGCTTTTTCGCCGCAGTTCCCGCTGACGCGCCACCCACCGGGCGAGCGCGCGGTTCGCATGCCAGTCCTGGGGCACGTTGCAATCACCGAAATTCTTGAAGTAGTCCCCGAGTTATCTGAAGTAATCGTCCCACGATTTCTCGGGGGCTCGGATTCTTGTTTCAGATTCGATTGGTTTCTCGTGCCGATCCCGACCCCAACGGAAGCCGATGCTCTGAAGTTTTTGAAGCCGCTCAGGCAACATGATCCCGTCGCGGTAGTAACGCCGCTGGGTTCCGACCCAGCGCGCCAGCTTCCGATCCGGTGAACTGGGAACGACGTTCACGTGCCCATGAGCTTTTTGAAATGCGCAGAGACGGTTAAACATTTCGTTCCACTGGACGCCGTAGTCCTGCTTCTGGAACCAGATAAATCCGAGTTCATCGAGTTTCCGTCTATTCTCCTCAGACAGCTTTCCATCGCGTGCGGCTCGGCGCTGGTCCGTGATCCAAACGGCTAACTTGGAGTTCTCGCCACCGGTCCGAGGGACATCACAGTGGCCATTCACGTCTTTGAAAGACCTGAGTCGCTGGAGCCAGCGATTCCAGATGAACTCCGGGCTTGGAATCGGATCCCACTCAAATCCGATTTCTGCGAGACGCCTTTCGTAGTCGTCACGTAACTGGCCCTTTCGGCGGTCGTAGCGCTGACTAACTACCCACGTCGCAAGTTGTCGATTCTCTTTCCAACGCGCTGGCACACGACAATCTCCGTGAATTCGCCGATACTCGCATAACTCTTGAAAACGCTCGTCCCAGGTCGCGAGCCCAATGGTCCAGTCGAAGCCAATCCGATCGAGCGACTGGAATCGGTCGGGGGACAGCTCCCCTTTCGCGTGCAGAAAGCGCTGTCTTGAGACCCACTGAGCCAATACCTTGAATTCCGGCCTGCCCTGTGGAACCCGGCAGTCACCGTGACGTTCACGATATTCGAGGAGCGCGAGGTAGTTTCCGCGCCAACCGCCCGCCTTTGGCGACCAATTGAATCCAATCTTATCGAGCAACGCGATCCTCTCTCGGGTCAGGGATCCCTCCTTTCGCAACACGCGCTGGTTGATCACCCAAGTAGCTAACGGCTTATTCTCCGCCAAGCGGTGAGGCATGTCACAAGTGCCGTGACGCTCGCGATAGGCGACGAGCTGCCCGTAGCGCTCAAACCAATTGTCGCCGATCGCATCGAGGCACGCTGCGCTAATCGCTTTGCGTAAGCTCTCGACGGAAAGCTCCGGGGGAAGCAACTCGACCTTCTCGCGGAACCGGGAGTCATCGAATCCACTCG
This sequence comes from Chthoniobacteraceae bacterium, assembly GCA_040081515.1. Taxonomy (GTDB): domain Bacteria; phylum Verrucomicrobiota; class Verrucomicrobiia; order Chthoniobacterales; family Chthoniobacteraceae; genus SXWH01. The sequence continues at coordinate 3,565 of JBEBGK010000248.1, read as the reverse complement.
TCTTGCCGCGCTCGATGCGCATCTCGGCGATCGTCTGGGCCAGCAGATCGTCGTGCTCCTGGAGTTGATTAAGAACTTTCCATACCTCGCGGAAATCGGTGCGAACGACCGCCTGTTCGACAGTTTCGCCCCGCGCCTGCTCGACGTAGAGTGGAACGAGCACATAGCCGACGGTCTTCCCCGGAGAGCGACGCATCGCACGTCCGGTCGCTTGCACAATGTCCACCAAGCTACGCCGCGGGCTGAGAAACGCGACCATATCCACCGCGGGAACATCCACTCCTTCGGTGAGGCAACGCGCGTTGGACATGATCGCGCGCGGGGCCGCTTCAAACTCGCGCATCCGGCGCTCACGTTGCGCAGTGGGCATCTCGCCGTTGATATGGCCGCAGTGGAACTCCGGCAGATGCGTCGCAATGCCTTCCGGTCCCCCGCTCGTGAAGGAGGCCGCTGCTGCGACCTTCGAGTGAAACGTGAATATCTTGCGAACGTCGTATCGCTTTATCGCCGACTGGAGTGCGATCTGATTGGCGACTTGCCTCGCTTTGATCTCCTGGCCCTCGACGAGCACGATCCCGCGGCGAAGTGACTCGTCCGTCACCATTTTGGAGGTCACGATCGTGATCGCAATCTTGTAATCGGTGATGACCTTCAGCTTCGCAGCCGTGCTGAATCGGAGGCGGTGAACGACTGGCCCGTAAACCTCGGGGTCATCCATCGAGAACACCACCTTGGCATCCCCAAACTTGTCCTTGGCCGCGACATTGTAGTGGCGCGGAGTCGCCGTGAGAAAGAGCCGCCGTGCGATCGGCAGCCGCTCGTCCCGAAGCGCGAGTGCGAAATTTCTACCGTCCCGGCTGGCCGTCTTGTGAGCTTCGTCGAAAATGCCGAGGTCGAACATGGGCAGGCCGACGGCACCCTCAGCCACCTTGATGCAGGATTGATAAGTCGAAAAGACGAGCCGCACCGCGTCGGTCGGACGCTCAAGGAATCGGCGCACGTCGGCACTCTGCGCGGTGACCTTGAAATCGACGTCAGATGGGCGGACGACGAGTGCGTCCTCCTCGGGCTGCACGGTCGGATCGGAGCAGACGCAGAGGTATTGGTATCCGAGATCCGGCCAACTCGTCTCGTGCAGCCATTCGTGCAGGGTCTGCCGAACCAACGCAAGCGACGGCAGCAAGATGAGCACTGAGCGCACTTTCAATCGCTCCGCAACCCAGAGCGCGACGAGTGTCTTCCCTGTCCCGCAAGCCATCAGCGCGGTCGCGCGTGTGCTTCGCGCCAAGCCCCGAAGGATGTCGTCAATGGCCTCGGCTTGGTGCGGAAGTGGCGACTTTCGCGATCTCGCGACTGAGGCGCCGGAAATCCATGCCTCGATTACCCGAAGGTCATCCGCAGTAAGTCGATCGAGGTCACTCCCGCGCACGAAAAGAGCGCCGGGGCGCTGTTCGGCAACGCTGGTGATGTCGTCGCAGTTCGTGAAAACAAGCCGTCCATTTCCGGAGTCGGTCAGACCAAAGAAAGTCGAGAGCTCGGTCCATGTGAGCGCTGGGCGACCGGTGCGGAATTTTGCCTGGTAGCAGAACAGGTCGTCCGTCGCCGTCTCGACGATTCCATCCACGCCCATGTCTTTCAGCGGGAGCCGAAGTTTCTGCTGGATCGACGGCGGCGGTGAATTCCCCGGCCAGACTTCGCGGGCCTGGGGAATGCGCTGTGTCGCAAGCCACGCCTCAGTGAAAACCTCGAACGCTGCGCCACGCTCCTGCTCGCTTGGCAAGGCTGCGATTTTCGCTTCCAACTCACGAAACGTCGCCACGTCAGCAACGAGTCGCTGGGCGAGAAATTTGCGGGCGTACGGATGGCGCGGAGCAGTGTTCAATGGTGCGCTTGCGGAAGCCTGAGCATTCTCGCGCTCCAAGCCCCATGCACGCGAGTCGAAAGGAGAAATTCGGCAGCCCTGTTCGTCAGCCGAGCGGCCAGCACAGCACGCCAGCGTATCCGAGGAGGAACGACACGCCGATGAAATGCAGCGTCCGCACCGCGAGAAAACCGATCAGGATCGGCGCGAGCGCGTAGCCCATGCACTGCGGAGATGCACACCTCCAAAATCGTCTGAGCGTTCAGCATGTCCCACCACGATTTTGAGCCCGACGCACCTTTCCTCCCCGCTCTCGCTACTTTCCGCGCCGCTTTTGTTTTGCGCGGACGGAGGGCTTGGGCGCCGCGGCTTTGCGGCGACCGCGATGCGAGGCCTTCGGGCGGGCAGTGCGCTTCGTTTTCAGTGGACGTGGTTCGCTATCCCACATTTCCCGATAAGCCTGGACGTATCCGGCCGTGGCGACGGGATCGATGAAATAGTAATGACGGCAGAGTTCCCTGAAAAGGCGGACAACCGGCGCGTGACCGCAGAAATCGAGGAGGCCATCGAGGGTGTGCTCGATGTTCCGGGTGTCTCTGCTGCGTGAGCGCAGGATGGCTGCGACGATGGGCGTGTATTCCCGGAAGGCCCGTTTGTGCAGATCGACGATGGACGCAGCGAGGCGCGCGATGGATTCATTCATCACCACCGAGAGGTAAGCAACACCGACGATGGCGACAATCGGAATGTCGGTGTTCCGTGATCACGGCAAGCGGTGAAGCCGGGGAGCACCTTTCCTCACTCCTTCCCAGGCACCGCGCCGACTGAGCCGGGGGCGAGCGGCAGCGAGGAGGCATCATCAAACTTGGCCGACGCGAGCCTCCCCGGAGTTCCCACGGAGGCGGAGCAAAGGTCCAACGCACTTCAGCGGGCGGAGGATCGCACGAAGCGTGAATGCTCCGCCGGCGCGTTTCGTGAACGGTGGGAACGGCCCGGAGGATCGTGCGATGATCTGCGCTGCCCGCAACGGAGCGCACGGCTTCCGCGTGGAGTCATGGGCGGAAGGCCGTGAGCGACGTGAGGTCGGCGCAGATGATCGCTGCCTGCCCACAAACTCGGGAGTCTGCGACTCGGACGCGCGGCAGTCGGACGAGGCGCAGTCTCCCACGGCGAAGCCGCGTCAAGAGGCGTTGCGGAACCTTGGTTCTGCTGTGAGGGGTGCGTCCAAGACGCCGCGGCTTGGACCAGGGGAGAGACCTCTCCCCTCCAAAGTCAGACTCGATTCACACGATGCGTCCCGTGCATCCACACTCAGACCGTCACGGGTCGCGCGTTCCGGTGTCCGATGTTTTCCGCTTTTGCATGGCCGGGCTTTTCGTTGATCGTCTCGCCGTTTTCCTCGGGCGTATCGGCGACTGTTGCCGCTGCCTGATTCTTTGTGATGTCGAGAGCGGTCACGATTTCCTGCTGTCGCTTCGTCGCATTTTCCAGCTTCTCTTCGTGCTCGAACGGATGGTTGAGCTGTTTGCCGAGGTCTTCGCTTTGTTTGTGGCACTGCCTGAGATCGGATTCGCGTTCGCGAAGCCGGTCTTCCATGGTCTCCAGCGCGTGCTCGATGGATGCGATGGTGCCCGCCGGGCTGTCGCTCACGTTCGCTTTGTATTCGCATTTCCCGTGGACGACGAGATTGGCGCGGTCGTCGAA
>JBEBGK010000247.1:0-5772 GCA_040081515.1 Chthoniobacteraceae bacterium | reverse complement strand
CATCTATGCGCTGAATCCGAATGGCAAGGAGGCCGTGTCGTGTGACTTTGCCCGCGTGGCGGATTGTCGCCCGGGCTATGGCTATGCCGGAATCAAGGATCGATTCTTCGACGACATGGCTCCCGCGGGCAGCGGCGTGACGCACGTGAATCTGGCGACGGGCGCCGAGAAGCTCATCATCTCCCACGAGCAACTCTCGAAGACCGGTGAGGTCATTCAGAATCATCCCGACTCGAAACACCACGCCTACCACCTGCTGTGCAGCCCGGATGGGAAGCGCTTCATCCTGCTGCACCGCTGGACGCAGCCGAAGGGCGGTCATCTCACGCGCCTCATCACTGCGGCGATGGATGGCAGCGACCTGCGCATCGTCATCCCGAACGGCTACGCGTCGCATTTCATCTGGCGCGATGCCACGCACATCCTTTCACAGGCGAAAGGATGGCTGGGCAACGACGGCTGGGGCGACTTCCTCTTCGAGGACAAGGACAGCGGCATCGTCGAGGAGATCGGCAAAGGCGTGCTCGATAGCGGCGGCCACCTCACCTACCTGCGGAACAACAAGTGGATCCTCAACGACACTTATCCGAAAGGCGACCGCCGCCTCCAGACGCCGCATTTGTTTCACCTCAAGACCAACCGCCGCATCGATCTCGGCGAATTCCCGCTGCACCCGGCCTACAAAGGCGAATGGCGCGTGGACAACCACCCGCGCCTGAGCCACGACGAGCGCACGGTCTGCATCGATTCCCCGCACACAAACGAAGGCCGCCAGCTCCACCTCATCGACATCAGCGGCATCGTCTGATGCCTCCTCGTTCAGCGCACCGCTTCGCGGATCGCGGGGACGAGCAACTCGCTGACGAGTTGATGCCCGAGTTCGCCCGGGTGCATGCCGTCGAGCAGCATGGCGTCGATGGTCGTCTGGTGCTTGGCGGCGAAGTCGGGATACGCGGCGCGGACGTCCACGAGCGGAACGCTGAGTTCCTTTGCCAGCTTGCGCAGGGCTTCGTTGTAGGCAGCGAGATGCAGCGCGTCGAAGCCGTCTTCCGCAGCGGCGTCGTAGGGCGGCTTGCCGTACAGTTCCCTGAGCTTCGAGGTCCAGCGCAGCGGATTCGTGGTCATCAGGATCACCTTCGCCTTTTGCTTCCGCGCGGCGGCGATCATCGTCCGTAGGTTTTCGAGGTATTCGGCCACGGGAACGCGCGGTTCGGTCGCGGGCGGTTTCTTCCAGACATCGACGGCGGAGTCGTTGATGCCGAACTGCATCACGATCACTCGCGGCTTGTGGCGCAGCACATCGCGCTCGAATCGCTTCAGCGCTTCGCGCGTGGTGTTGCCGCCGATGCCAGCGTTGTGAACGGACAGGCTGGAGCCGATGCTCTGGAGCGCCTCGTCCACGCGCACGGAATACACTTTCTGCACCGCGCCGGGGCGGAAGGCCGTCGTGGAATCGCCAAACATGATGATGCCACCGGTCTTCGGTTCCGATGCGGGCGCGGGTTTGAAAACGGGGATCTCACCGCTGGCGAGATCGCCCACATTCACCCGCATCCGCAGGCCGCCTTGCATCGTCGTGATCCACAATTCGCCCGGCTTGCGCTCGTAGAGGTACGGATACGACACGCGGCCGCCGGGCGCGTAGCTCGCGGCGACGATGACGGGCTTCGACCACGTGCGCGCCTCGTCATCCGAAAACGCGAGCGACAGCTCCGCGCGGCTCGTGCCATTCGCGGGCAGATGACGCGGCGGCGCATTCCACAGCAGCGCGATGCGGCCATCCGCCAGTCGTGCCATCTGCGGGCAGCAGGTGACCGACCGGATCTGCGATTGCTTCAAGCCCTCCCACTTCAGCCCGTCGCGCGAGGTCGCTTCCCAAAGCCAGCCGGATTCCGTGCGCAGCAGCAGATAAAGTGAGCCGTCCTTGCGCTCGATCACGCTCCCCTCGATCGAGCCCGCGTGATCGTGCGCGCCGATGCCGTAGTCGAGCACATCGCCGCGCTTCCACGACTTCCCGAGATCGTCCGACACCCACATCACCGTCGCGTGACGCCACTCGGGGATGATTTCCTGGCCCACAAGCACGATGCGACCGCTGCGCATCTGGATGAGCGAATGAATGCACCCGCACCACGGCTCGCTGAGTTTCACCGGAGTCTCCCATGTCTTCCCGTCATCGGTGCTGCGGCACGTGTAAGTCGGCAGCACAAATTCCTTCCAACTCACGTCCTTCGCGCCCCAGCGCCAGCCCTTCGGTGCCTTCCGCTCCGAACCATTCATCCACGCCGACAAGATCACCCCTTCACGGGTCCGCAGCAGCGCGCGTTCGTTGCTCGCATTGAATTTCGCCGGCTCTGCAAAAAGCGGCGTGCCGCTCCATGTGCGTCCCTCGTCGGAACTGCGCAGCGCATTCTTTGAGTCGATGCACAGCACGCCGCCATCGGCTGTCGTGACAAACGGTCCCTGATGCGTGAAAGGCAGCGCGGCCGCTTTCGGATGCAGTTTCGGTGAATCAGCCGCAAAGGCCGTGGTGATGCCGAGTGCGGCGATGAAGGCGAGGCGCATAGGGGGCGGGTTGACGGACACCGAGATTAACTTGCCAACCTCTCGAATCCCAGAGCCGATCTGCGCAGAAATCGCCCGCCAACCAGTTCCTCACCCGGCCTTCCTCTCCAACGTATTGCCCATAAAGATTCTCTCTCGAAGGGCGCTGAGTTCTCTCAAGGTTTCAGACGATAGGAAGGACTAAAACCATCGCAGGTTCGCACACAGTGGTCCACCCGGTGCCTTACGGCAGATCCGTCGAGCCCATCAGGAAGCGGTCGCACTCGCGGGCGGCGCCGCGGCCTTCGTTGAAGGCCCAGACGACGAGGCTCTGGCCGCGGCGGCAGTCGCCGGCGGCGAAGACTTTCGGGATGCTCGTGGTGTAGGCGCCGTGCTCGGCCGTTGCGTTGGACCGCGCGTCGCGCTCGACGCCGAGGGCTTCGAGGAGCGGTTGCTCGGGGCCGAGGAAGCCCATTGCGAGCAGGACGAGTTGCGCGGGGACGACGCGTTCGGTGCCGGGGACGTCCACGGGGATGAACTGGCCCTTTTCGTTTTTGTCCCACTTGATCTGCACGAGGTGAATCGCCTTCACGTTGCCGTTGGCGTCGCCCTCGAATTTCTTGGCGGTGGTGAGATACACGCGCGGGTCGTCGCCGAATTTCGCGGCGGCTTCCTCCTGGCCGTAGTCCATCTTGTAGGTCTTGGGCCACTCGGGCCATGGGTTGTCGGACGCGCGTTCGAGTGGCGGCTTCGGGAGAATTTCCACCTGGATGAGGCTCTTGCAGCCGTGGCGCATGGAGGTGCCGACGCAGTCGGTGCCAGTGTCACCGCCGCCGATGATGATGACGTCCTTCCCCTTCGCGCTGATGGGCGGCTCGGTGCCGTCGAGGAGCGCCTTCGTATTGGCGTGCAGGAACTCCATCGCGAAATGGATACCTTTGAGCTGGCGGCCTTCGATGGGAAGATCGCGCGGCTTGGTCGCGCCGGTGCAGAGCACGATGGCGTCGAAGTCCTTCATCAACTGCTCAGACGTGATGTCCTTGCCGACTTCGCAACCGCACTTGAAGGCCACGCCTTCGCGTTCCATCTGCTTGATGCGGCGCATCACGACCTGCTCCTTGTCGAGCTTCATGTTCGGGATGCCGTACATGAGCAGGCCGCCCGGACGGTCGGCGCGCTCGAAGACGGTGACCCAATGTCCGGCTCGATTGAGCTGCGCGGCGGCGCAAAGTCCCGCGGGACCGGAGCCGATGACGGCGACTTTTTTGCCCGTGCGCTTCTTCGGCGCCTCGGGCACGACCCAGCCCTGCTCCCAGCCGTGATCGATGATGGTGCACTCGATATTCTTGATGGTGACCGGCGGCGCATTGATGCCGAGCACGCACGATCCCTCGCACGGCGCCGGGCAGACGCGACCGGTGAACTCGGGGAAATTGTTCGTCTTGTGCAACCGCTCGAGCGCTTCCTTCCACAGGCCGCGATAGATGAGGTCGTTCCACTCCGGGATGAGGTTATTGATCGGACACCCGCTGGCCATGCCGCTGACGAGCGTGCCGTTGTGGCAGAATGGAATGCCGCAATCCATGCACCGCGCCGCCTGGTCGCGGAGCTTTTTGTCATCCATGTGCTCGTGGAATTCATTCCAGTCGCTGATGCGTTTTGCCGCGCTGCGATCGATCGGCAGTTCGCGGACGTATTCGAGGAAGCCAGTGGGTTTGCCCATTTCTAATGTTCTTTGAGAGTCAGATTCGTTTCCTTGACCGACTAGCCACCCCCCACGCGCGCGGCGTCCTTGGAGTTTGCCTCGAACGCGGCATTCAGCGCGTCGTCGCCGGTGTGGCCGTCGGCTTTCGCCTGTTTGATCGCGGCGAGCACGCGCTTGTAGTCCTTGGGCATCACTTTCACGAACTTCGGCAGATACTTCGCCCAGTCCTTCAGGATGCTCGCGGCGCGCGCGCTCTTGGTGTTGATGGCGTGATTTTCGATCATCGTCTTCAGCGTGGCCACGTCCTCGTCGTCGAGCTTCTCGATGCCAACCATCTGCATGTTGCAGCGGGTGGGGAAGTCGCCCTTTTCGTCGAGGAGATACGCGATGCCACCGGACATGCCTGCGGCAAAATTGCGCCCGGCGGGACCGAGCACGACGACGTTGCCGCCGGTCATGTATTCGCAGCCGTGGTCGCCGATGGCTTCCACGACGGCGTTCACGCCGGAGTTGCGCACCGCGAAACGCTCGCCCGCCATGCCTCGGATGAACACTTCGCCGGCTGTCGCGCCGTAGAGGGCGACGTTGCCGATGATCATGTTTTCCTCCGGCACGAAGGTGCTGCCTGCCGGCGGGAACAGGACGAGTTTGCCACCGCTCAGGCCCTTGCCGAAGTAGTCGTTCGCATCGCCTTCGAGGATGAATGTCATCCCCTTCGGCATGAATGCGCCGAAGCTCTGGCCGGCGCTGCCCTTGAAGGTGATCTGGATCGTGTCCTCGGGCAATCCCGCGGCGCCGTGGCGGCGGGTGAGTTCGCTGCCGGTGATGGTGCCGACGACGCGGTTGACGTTCCGCACGGGCAGTGTCGCACGGACTTTTTCTTTCCGCTCGAGCGCCGGTTTGCAGATGTCGAGCAGTTGCGTGATGTCGAGCGATTTGTCGATACCGTGGTCCTGCGTCATCTGGCAGTAGCGGCCGACTTCGGGGCCGGCTTCCGGCTGGTAGAGGATCTTGCTGAAGTCGATGCCCTTCGCCTTCCAATGCTCGACGGCCTTGCGGGCTTCGAGCCGGTCGGTGCGGCCGACCATTTCGTTGATGGTGCGGAAACCGAGTTGCGCCATGATCTCGCGGACTTCCTGCGCGATGAACTTCATGAAGTTCACGGCATGCGCCGGGTCGCCGGTGAATCGCTTGCGGAGTTCGGGATTCTGCGTCGCCACGCCGACCGGGCAGGTATTGAGATGGCAGACGCGCATCATCACGCAGCCCATCACGACGAGCGGCGCGGTGGCGAATCCAAACTCCTCGGCTCCGAGCATCGCTGCGATGACGACGTCGCGTCCGGTCTTCAACTGGCCGTCTGTCTCGACCGCGATGCGCGAACGAAGATTATTGAGCACGAGCGTCTGGTGCGTCTCGGCGAGGCCGAGTTCCCACGGGATGCCCGCGTGTTTGATCGACGTCTGCGGTGATGCGCCGGTTCCGCCGTCGTAACCGCTGATGAGCACGACATCCGCGTGCGC
>JBEBGK010000246.1:0-5773 GCA_040081515.1 Chthoniobacteraceae bacterium | reverse complement strand
AGCCGAAGCCACTTTGGCTTCAGGCCTCGGTGAAAGGTCCGGCGTTCTGCCGTGAGAGCGTCTCTCGCACTTTCACGCCATCGAGGGTGCCGACTTCGGTCTTCGTCTTCAGACTCATCGCGGCGGCGACGCCGGCGGCTTCGCCCATGGCTATCGCGGTGACGGTGACCCGCGTGGAAGCATGCGCACCGCGCGTGGCACTGTGGCAGCGGCCCGCGACGAGGAGGTTGCCGAGCTTCTGCGGCACGAGTGAGCGGTACGGGATGTCGTAGGGTTCCGGCTGGACTTTCTTCGGGTCGAAGTCGTTGGCGCTGCCGGCGACCGTCTTGTTCGGGTGCAGATCGAGATACCAGCAGCCTGTCGCGATGGCGTCGTCGAAGCGGCGGGACTTCATGAGGTCGTCCTCGCTGAGCACATGCAGCCCGAGGATGCGGCGCGATTCACGGACGCCGATCCACGGATACGCTTCCATGAAGTAGGCGGCTTTGAAGGCGGGCAGATCCTGTTTCCATGCGCGGAACATCGCGTGCGCATCGGCGCGTCCCTGCATCTCCGCACGGGAGAGGTCGGCGGCATTCGTAGGGTCGGCGGGGACGCGCACGCCGTGGACATACACCTCGTTCTTTCCAAAGAGGAACATCACGCCGGGGCCGTAGTAGAACGGCAGTTCGCCCCTTTCCTGGGCTGCGGCAAGCGCGGTGCGGCACAGTCCGCTGAGACCGGGCGCGCTTTGAACATTGGCGATGCGGAAATGCAGCGTGAGCGGCTGCACTTCCTTGTTCTGCTCGAATGGGGCACCGGCCCACGCGGCGACATCGGCATCGCCGGAGCAGTCGATGACGACCTTCGGCTTCACGGTGACGAGGCCGTCCTTGTTGGCAATGGTGACGCTCTCAATCCGGTCGCCGCTGCTGTGCGCATCGCAGATGAAGCTGTTGAAGAGCACGCTGAGTTTTTCCTTTTGCTCCTGAAACAGACGATCGAGCAGGAGCTTGAACTCGAATGTGTTTGGGATGGTCGGATTGTGCTTTGTCACTGTCTTCGCATCTGGGGCGCAGACACCGGACTTTGAGAGGAGCTCCAGCGCGATGCCCCTGACCACGACCCGCTTCGTGGTGATGTGCGCGATGCCATCGAAATAAGGCAGCCCCACGCTGGTGATGATGCCGCCCGCAAACGGCGCCTTTTCCACGAGCAACGTCTTGGCGCCCGCCCGCGCCGCCGCGAGCGCCGCGGCACTGCCCGCGCAGCCGCCGCCACACACGAGCACGTCTGTCTCGATCGTGCGTGAAGATTTCGGCGATGGGGCTGCAGTGGCATGCGGAGGTTGGATCGCACTCGCGGCCGCGGCAGCGGCGGAGGCCTGGATGAAACGGCGGCGGGTTTGTGACGTGGAGGAGCTCATGGTGAAAAGTGGATTCGGCTTCAGCCGAATCATAGACGGGGTGCGGCTGAAGCCGCAGCCACTTTGTTCAGCGCAGCGCCATTTCCAACAGGGACTCCATTTGCAGGACGCTCGCCGCGCCGGATGTCCCGAGCTGGTGGACGACGACGGATGAGGCGAGGGCCGCGAGTTCCATGGCTTCGCGTTCCGTGGCGCCTGCGGCGAGGGCGCAGGCGAGGTTCGCGGTGACTGAATCGCCTGCTCCGACGACGTCAATGGGCCCGCGCACAGGCACGGCGGGCACATGCTCGCACCGGCCGTCGGGTGCCGCGCCGACGAGGCCGCGCTCGGCCAGCGTCACGAACACAGGGCGTTGATTCGCTGACGCGAGTTGCAAGGCCCTGCACTGGATCTCCTCCAGCGCGGAACTGGCCGGACTGCCGGAGAGCGCGGCAAGCTCGGCGGCGTTCATTTTGAAGATGCACGGCGGATAGTCGCGCAGCCCGCGGCGACTGTCGGCGATCAGCGGGATCGGCCGCGCGGATGCATCCGGCCCGCGGAACTGGGCGAGCAACGCGCCGGTGACGACTCCGGTCTCCGGCACGTCCACCTGGTCGAGCAGGATGACGGCGTCGCATTCCTTGTGCAGCGCTGCGAGCGATGCGGCGAGCCGCTGGGAGAGCCCGGCCGGCGTGGGGCTCCAGTTCTTCGAGTCGAACCGGTTCAATTCGCGCGGAGGAAGGCCCGGCTCGAGGATGAGCGGCTTGCAGTAGGTAAAGGTGCGGCGCAGCGGCGTCTGAATGAAATGGGACAGATTCATGCCCGGCAATGAGCGCAGGGCGCGGAGTAGCTCGTATCCCTCGCCGTCCTCGCCGCAGAAACCCACCGCAAAGATTTCTCCGACCCCGAGTGCGACGAGATTGTTCAGCACGGTGCCGGCGGCGCCGGGTTGCGGGCGGACATTGACCACATTGTGGACCGGCAGCCCGGTCTCGATCGAAGTCTCGGTGCGGGCGGGATCGATCTCCAGATAGCGGTCGAGACAGTAGTCGCCGACGACTGCCAGCCGAAGCTTCGGGTAGTGCCCGGTGATTTCATGGAGCCGTCGCGAAGTCATTTGTGCTGGAGCTCATGGAGGAGCGCGTGAACGAAGGCGGCGTTGTCGCATTGCAGATACCGCATCGGGGCGCCCATCCGGGAGAAGCTCTTGCAAAAACGGAGATAGTAGGCGGCGTGCGTCTTGGGCGGCTCGCCCTGGCTCCAATCCCAACCGCCGCCATCCTGCAGATCCACGACGTAAATGGAATGCCCCTTCACCACGTCGCGGCCGCCTTGGAGGCGCAGGTTGTTCACACAACTCAGTGACTTTTCAAAAACCTGCGGCCCCATGATGGCGGAACCCACGGACATCACCACCCCGCCATCCAGGCCCTCGACGGATCCGCCGAACAGCTTGAAGTCGAACTCCGCCGCGCGGCCGATGACGCTGCCGCTGAAAATGGGATGGTTCGCGATGATGTCATAGCCGATGCCCGGATGAACGGTGAGCGGGACGCGATGCTTCCACGCCGAAGCGAGAATCGACGCGTGTGGCCACCGGTGCCCGACCGTGATTCGTCCGGGGGGAAAGTGTCCTTCGTTCAACGCCCGCAACAGGTCGGCCCGCGCGGACGTGAGCAGATGGCCGGGTTCCGCGGCGATGGCCTGCGCGAGGGACGCGGCAGTCGGAATGTGCGCGCCATTTTCCGCGATGAAACGCCCCAGAGCGCAGCCATAGCCAAGGCCGTCGAGAGCGCCGGCCATCAGCGCGAGGTGGATGTTCGTCGCCGTCTCGTGCCACGTGCCGAATGTGCCGCTCGCCACGTTCATCTCCACGCTCTCGGTCGATGCGCCGAACCACGCGTACTCCCAATCGTGGATCGTCCCGGCTCCGTTCGTGGCGAGATGCGTGAGCCAGCCCTGCTGCATGAGCCGGTCGAGAAGCTGCGCGGCGCCGTTCCGGAGAAGATGCGCGCCGTAGATGAGCATGACGGTGGCGCCGCGCTCGCGGGCTGAGCGGATCCGGGCGCTGCATTCGGTCACCGATTCCGCGAGTTCGGCGCTGAGCGGGGGCGGTGGTGCATCGGGCGGAATGAGGATGTCATCCGCCCGCGTGAGGCTCCGCCGCTCGGCGAGCGGGAAAACCTTGAGCTTCGACAAATCGAGCGGGCGCACGGGATTCATCGCTCCAGCAGGTAGTCCATCAGCGCGATGGCGTCACGGTAGTCCGGCAGCGCGGCATCCGCACCGGCGGCGAGCAATTGCTGCCGCTTGAAATCATCCATCTTGCCGGAGCCGTTGTGCTCCTCATCGCTGCACACCGCGACGGCGAGGCCGCCCAGTTCTTTCGTGCAACTGATCTCGACAGGGCCGTCGCCGAAGGAGAGCAGGTTCGCACCGGTGATTTGCTCCTCGCGCAGCAGTTGTTGCAGCACGGTCATCTTGGAAAATCCCGCCGGGTTCGCTCCGCTGCCGTGGATGTGACGCCCGAAATAGGCGGCGATGCCCAGTGCTTCCGCCTCCTCCCGCACACGATGTTCGATCGTGCTGCTCAGGACGACCAGATTCAGTCCGAGGCGCTGAAGGTGATCGAGCAATCGCCGCCCGCCGAAGATGACGAAATCATCCGGAGCCGCCCGCTGCGTGCGAATCGAATCGAGGCGGGCAGTGATTTCCGCATCGAGGCGGTCCTGAAATTCTCGCCGCAACATTTCCGGATCGATGGCGATCCCGGCACGCTCATTCATCAGTTCCGCAAAACGCTGCATCTGGACCACCGTGGGCCGTCCGTTCATCCCGAAGACGATGCTGTTCATCACGCTGCGCTTGCTGTCCACGGTGTCGCCGGGCATTGGCTGCCAATGTCGGTCGAGCACGCTGAACATGATCTCCGGCCAGCCGTGCCGGACCCACGACAGGGTGCCGTCGAAATCAAAGACCACATGCGTCACGCCCCGCCGCGGCGCGAGACCGGGGAGGATGTCCAGCGCGCCGCTGAAGCGCGGAAGAGGGGGGCGGGCTGTTGAAACCGATGGGTGATCGTTTGCGGGCACGATGCCGGAGGATAGACCGAAGGCGGGCCGGTTGATAACGACAAAGAATATCCGATACGCGACACCCCGAAGACCTCGCGAGCACCCGTGCCATTCCGGGCAGTAATCGAGCAGAAGCGGGCTGGCGGTCCTCTACGCTGCTACGCCACGACTTCGAGCCGTGCGGTCTGGATCTGGTTCTTCCCCGATTTCGGGAATGGGCGGGGCATCGGTTGTGCGATGCCGGCCTTGTCGATGGTGCGGCAACGGATCTCGTAATTTCCGGGGGCGAGCTTTCGCGGCTCGGTCGTCCAGCGGCAGAGTGAATAGCGCAACGGCCATTCGCACGGCTGCTTCGTTGTGGGATCGAACTGCGCCGGGTTCAGTCTCACATGGTCGAAGCCCTTGAGCGCGTTGGCATCGAACGGCGCGATCTGCGCGTCCTGCCACGGCGCCTTGGAGAAATGGCGATCGTCGGCAGGCAGCGGCTCATCGGTCCGCCGCACCCAGTACTGCACTTTGCTGAGACCGGAGATGCCGATTTGCGCGTTGCCACTGATCGTCAGCGGTTCATCCGCCTGGATCTTCGCTGGCAGCGCGGCGAAGCGCGCGAAGGTTTTCAGCCAGCTATTGATGTCGTTGTTGCCGTTTGCGTACGTGTCGTCGGACTGGTGCGCGCGTTCGGAGCCATCTCGCTGGGCGCGGCCACGCTCGGGCTGACGCCGCTCGCCAACATCCTGTCGTTCGCGCCCGAGACGACGGGCGATGGCTGGACCCGGGCGATCCTCCTGGTCACCGTCATCGGGATGGGGCTCTACCTGCTGGCCTTCTTCTTCGTGCGCGAGCGCGACAGCATCGCGGCGAAGAAGCGCCTCAGCTTCCGGGAGCTCTTCGGCGCCCTGTTCCGCAATGGCCCGCTGCTGCTGGTGCTGCGCGGCTCGGTCCTCGGATTCGGACGGTTCATCGTCCAGGCCGGTGGCGCCGTCTTCGCCGTGATCGCCTACAACGACGAGGGGCTGTTCACCCTCCTCGGTGCGGGCATCATCCTGGGGCTGGTGATCGCCTCGTTCGTCACGCCGCTGCTGCTCAAGATCTGGCGACCGCGCACGCTCGCGATCGCCTGCGGGATCGGCGGCGCCGTGATCTCGGTGGCCATGTTCCTGTTCGGCTACCAGAACATCGTCAGCGTCATCGTGTTCCTCTTCCTCACCGGCGCCGCGATCGGCGTGTTCAACGTGCTCCAGCCGAGCATGATCGCGGATGCGGTGGACGCCGCCGAGGAGCGTACCGGCGTGCGCAACGACGGCATCTCCTTCGC
>JBEBGK010000245.1:0-5775 GCA_040081515.1 Chthoniobacteraceae bacterium | reverse complement strand
CCACCGGGTCGTTGGTGCGATCGAATTGCGACTTGAGAAAGGTGTTCGTGTCAAAGGCGCCCTTGGCTTCCTGGATTCCCGTCTCGCGAATCACCGGCAGATCGCCGAAGACGCGAATCTGCGTCGAATTGCGAATCGCGCGGAGGTAGAGATCCTCGAGGGTGATATCCTGGCGGTGCGTGCGCTTGCCGATGCTGTTTGCCTGGCCGCGGATCCACCAAGGGGCGAAATCGCCGGGGATTTTCTCCGGGGCAGGGGTCGTGGCAAAGCGTCGGGGCTTCGGGCTGATCTTCGAGACCTGCCCTTCGAATTCCCCGAGCAGTGAAGTCTCGGATTCGTTGGGCTCCCATCGCTCGGGGAGCTGGGGCTCGATCTTCGGAGCGGCAGCAGCGTTCGCGATGAGCAGAATCGTCGCGGCAAGCGCGAGGCTCTTGGGCTGTGTTGCTTCCATTGTTGTCTTCGTCGGTTTGGGAATTTTCGCAAGAGAGACAAAGCAGGTCGCGTTCTACCCACGGAAAAAAATCTCGGTTGAGCGAACCCACCACCCCTTGGGCATCGATCCTTCCTGCCGACACTCCATATCGTTGCCCGAGCCGGACGCATCCGTGGAGCGAGAGGGGAGTTGTTCAATTCTGAAACAATTTCTTTGCCCTGTGGGCTGCCCTGTCACGGGAACTGCTCTGTAATGTCCTCTCTTTCGTCATGCCGCGCAAACGTTCGACTCAGGACAACCCCACTCTCATTAAAAAGGCCCGCAGGAAGTTGATGCTCGAATCCTTCGAGGACCGCATCCTTTGCAGTGCCGCGGTTCCGATCGAGCCCGTGCCCGAGGTTCCGCATGCGGTTCCCGACACTGCGGCGACTGCGGGAAGCCTTCCCGCCGATGCCGCGGAGCCTGCGCCGGTTCCGCAGGCGGCGGATGCACCGGCGCCCGTTGCCGGCGCGAATGCCCAACCGGCGGACGCGCGGGGCGAGGTCGTCTTTGTGGACCGCAGCGTGGCCGATTGGCAGGCGTTCCTGGACGACGTCACCGCGCAGGCGGGTGACGGCCGGAGCATCGACGTGATCTTGCTCGATCCCGCGCGGGATGGCGTGACGCAGATCACCGAGGCGCTCGCCGGGCGGAGCGGGGTCGAGGCCGTGCATATCATCGCCCACGGAATCGATGGAGGGCTCAGCCTGGGCAACGCATGGCTGACATCCGGCAACATTGCGGACTTTGCGGATTCCATCGCTGCATGGAAGGCGGCGCTCTCGGACAATGCGGACTTGCTGCTTTACGGCTGCGACATTGCGGGCGGTGAAAATGGCCGTGCGCTGCTCGGGAGCCTCGGTGCCTTGACCGGCGCGGACGTCGCGGCGAGCACGGATGAGACAGGTCACTCCTCCCTGGGTGCCGATTGGGAACTGGAGTACGCGCTCGGCGCCATCGAGGCGCGGAACCCCGTCACCGTCAGCCTCCAGCAGGGCTGGCTGCAGGTGATGGCCGCCCACACGGTGCGCGACAACTTCAGCGTCCAGGGTTACACCAACAACAACGGCACGAGGAGCTGGACCGGCAACTGGACGGAGATCGATGGCGGGGGGGGCGGTGCGACCGGCGGGCGCATCCTGGTGACCGCGGGCGGCGTGCTGCAGGTGAACACGCGGAGCAACACGGACGAGATTTACCGGCAGGTCGATCTTTCCACGGCGGCGACCGCGACGCTGAATTTTTCCTACAACAACACGCTCGTCGCCGGACGCACGGTCGTCGTCGAGGTCTCCGGCAACGGCGGCGGGAGCTACACGATCCTGGAGACTTTCACGAGCGCGTCCAACGCGGGGGCCGGCACGAAGTCCATCAACATCAGTTCCTTCATCGCTGCGAACACCCGCATCCGCATTTCCGTCGATGCCTCTGGCGGGACCGACAGCTTCGTCACTTTCGACAACATCGAGGTGGCCTACGTCACCATCCCGGTGCGCCTCGACGATGTCTCAAATGACCTCACCGAGGCTGCGCCGAATGGGACGTTCGCATACGATTTGCAGGAGTATTTCACGGGGAATGACACCGACAGCGGAGGCGTGGCGCTGACTTACAGCATCACCGGTGGCAACACCGGCGGGGCCTTCGCGATCAATGCCTCGACGGGCGTCATCACTGTCGCAAACAGCGCCGCGCTCGTCTGGGCGACCACGCCCGCCTTCAATCTCACGGTGCAGGCGAGCGATGGATCGCTGACGGACACCGCGACGGTGACGATCAATCTCGCCGCGAGGCCGATCGACGGCAGCATCGGCACCTTCGCGGTCTCGCAGGCAAACCGCTTGTACTCGGTCAGCCTCGCAACGGGCAAGGCGACCCTTCTTTTCACGGACACGTTGCTGGCCACGATCAACTCGCTGGGCTTCGACGCGGTGAACGGGATCTATTACTACACAGACGGCGCCAATGCCGGCACGAACAACGACCTCTATGGGTGGGATGCGAAGCTCAACCAGCGGTTCGTATTGACGGCGGATGTCACCGCCTTTGGCGTGGTGTTGCCCACAGGGGGACTGGGGGCGGCGGGTGGCGGCTTCGGCGGCGGGTCGTACTTTTTCTCCACTGAGGGCGGTGGTCCCGCCAGCCAGGATCAGCTGTACAATGTCAACTTCCTCGCTGGAAGCAACGGGCGCACCATTCAGAACATCCAGCTCGTCAGCAACACGGCCATTCCCGGCGGGAATGAGTTCGGCGATTTCCTGGTGGATCCGGCCGCGGGCAAGTTCTGGAGCTTCAACAGCGGCACCGGGGTCGTGGAATACAACATGCGTCTGGGCGCCTCGCCGTCCCTGACCGTGGTGCAGACGGACACGAACGCGGTGACGATGCAGTCGGCCCGCGACCGGAATGGCCAGATGTATGTGGTGGACGGCTATTTTCGCACCTACAACTCCGCCGGCGCTGGGACGTTTGGCCCCCAGACCACGATGACGACGAACGGAGTCACGGCGCTCGGTTCGGTGACCGATGCGGGCGAGTATCTCCCGGCGACCTCCTCGATCGGCGATCGCGTGTGGTACGACACGACGGCCAATGGCGTGCAGGATGTCGGCGAGCAGGGAATCACGGGTCTGACGGTGTCCCTTTACTACGATCTGAATGCGAACGGAGTGCGGAACGCGGGCGACAATCTCGTGGCCACGACGCTCACGGGAGCGGACGGCGCATACACTTTCAATCAGTTGCTGCCGGACACGTATCTCATCGAGATCACCGATCCGACTTCCATCCTGAATGGCGCCACCTCGACCACTGGCGGGAACATCCAGACTGCCGCGGTGACCCTCATCGGGCAGGCGGTCACCAACAAAGACTTCGGATACCAGGACAACCGGCCCACGCTCGCGGTGAGCAACGTGACCGCGACCGAGGGGACGGACGGGTTTGCGCAATTCAACGTCACGCTGTCGCGGACGTTCTCACAGCCCATCACGGTGTCGCTTGCGCTCGCGAACGGGACTGCGACCGGCGGCGGGACGGATTACGGCACCGGCGGCGCGGGGAATTTGCAGGTCTTCAACGGCGCGAGCTGGGTGGACGCGGCCAGCGCGACCTTTTCCGTGGGGGCGACGAGCATCCTCGTCCGCACCCCGGTGGTGAACGACACGCTGGATGAGAACAATGAGACGTTCACGCTGACCGCGACCCGGACAGCGGGAGTCACGACGAACGCGAGCGCTGTCGGCACGGGCACGATCGTGGACAATGATCCCGCGCCGGTGGTGACGATCGCGGACGCGAGCGCGGTGGAGGGGTCGCCGCTGGTGTTCGACGTGACGCTCTCGAACGGGTCTGGCGGCGCGATCGTGCTGAACATGGCGGCGGCGGCACCCGGGACCGGGACGGCGGGAACGGACTACGAGACGACGAACTTCGAGTATTCGACCGATGGCGGGACGAGTTGGCTGCCGGCGGCGGGCGGCACGCAGGTGACGATCCCGGCGGGGAGCACGGCGATCAAGGTGCGGGTGGACTCAACGGGGGACACGCTCGACGAGACGAATGAGACGTTCACGCTAAGCGTGGCAGGCGTGGTGAGCGGGACGGTGGGATCGACGGCCGACGCGGGCCTTGGAACCGTCAACGACAACGATCCGTCGCCGAACATCACGGTGGATGACGTGACGCGGAACGAGGCGGCCGGGACGATGACGTTCACGGTGAGCCTGAACACGGCGAGCGGACTGCCGGTGAGCGTGAACTACGCGACGAGCGACGGGACGGCGACGGCGGGGAATGACTACACATCCGCGAGCGGGACGCTGAACTTTGCGGCCGGGGAGACGAGCAAGACGGTGGTGGTGACGATCCTGAACGACGCGGTGTTCGAGAACAGCGAGGCATTCAACCTGAACCTGAGCGGTGCGGTGAACGGAACGATCACCGACGCGCTGGGCGTCGGGACGATCCTGGACAACGGCGGAGGGAGCGGCGGGACGGACAACGACACGCCGACGCTCGCGGTGAGCAATGCGAGCGCGATTGAAGGGACGGATAACCATGCCGTGTTCACTGTTTCGCTGAGCAATCCGAGCTCGATCCCCGTGAGCTTTAACCTGGCGCTGGCGAACGTGACCGCGACCGGGGGTGGAACGGACTACGGCACTGGCGGCGTGGGGAACTTGCAGGTGTCCACCGATGGCGGCTTGAACTGGGCGGATGCGACGAGCGCGACGATCCCGGCGTTGGGCACGAGTGTGCTGGTGCGCACGCCGATCACCGCGGATCTGATCGCCGAGGCGGCGGAGACTTTCACACTCACGGCTACGCGGACGGCCGGCACGACGACGAACGCGAGCGCGAGCGGCACGGGGGCCATCGTGAACAATCAGCCGCCGGTGGCGGTGAACAACGCCTACACGACGAACGAGGACACGACGCTCACGGTCGGCTGGTGGGACACGGCTTGGACCCGCCGCCAGCAGATCACCTTTTCCGGAAACACCTTCGTCGGCGCGGAGAACCTCACCAACTACCCGGTCCTCATCAAACTCAACAGCGGCAACATCGACTACGCGCAGACGCAGAACAATGGCGCGGATTTGCGGTTCTTCGATTCGGACGGCACGCTGCTGGCCTACGAGATCGAGAAGTGGAACGAGTCCGGCGATTCCTACGTCTGGGTGAAGGTGCCGCAGATCAGCACCTCGGGTACGGATTCGATCACGATGTATTACGGCAATGCCGCCGCGTCCGCCGGTCAGAACCCCGGCGCGACGTGGGCCGGCACCGGCTATTCCGCCGTGTACCATCTCGGGGAAACGATCGGCACGACGATCGCCGACTCCACCGCGAACGGTTTCAATGGCACGCTGATCAATGGCGGGCTTCCTGGCGCCGGGCAGGTTGGCGGTTCGAAAAGTTTCGACGGAGTGAACGACTACGTGACGCTCGGGACGAACCGGGCGTTCATCAACAACACCAGCCAGGTGACGCTGTCCGCGTGGGTCAATCCGACCACGGTCACGGGAACGCTCGACCTCATCGCGGTGTCGGTGAATAACGGCGGTGCGCCGACTTCCAGTTCGCGCGCCGGGATCAGTATTGTGAATGGGCAGATCCAGGTGTTCGGCCGTTCTCCGGATGCCCAGGCGACGGCGCGCACGGAGATAACCGTGGCAACCGTGCCCGCGGGATCGTGGTCCCTAGTGGAAGGCGTGATCGATTACGCCACCAACACGATCAGAGTTTATATCAATGGCGTGCTCCAGGCGTCCACATCCGGCGGGCCCGCCCTGACTCCG
>JBEBGK010000244.1:0-5794 GCA_040081515.1 Chthoniobacteraceae bacterium | reverse complement strand
CGGCAGCGGGCTGGCGGACCGGCAGCAGCATCATGGCTGGCTGGAGTCGCTGATTCACAAGGCGTATCCGGATCTCGAACTGACGGTGCGCAATCTCGGCTTTGCGGCGGATGAGGTGAATGTGCATCCGCGCAGCGACGAGGTGCCGACGACGGAGCAGTTCCTGAACATGAAGCTGGGGACGACGACACTGAAGGTCGGCGGCAAGACGGATGTGACCTACCACTGGGGCGCGGATTTCCATGCGAATGTGATCCTCGCGTATTGGGGGTTCAATGAGTCGTTCCGCGGCGAGGCGGGCGTGGCGGATTTCAAGAAGGCGCTGGATGAGTACTTGAAGAAGCTCGCGGCGGCAGACTACGGGAAAGGCAAGCCGCGCGTGGTGCTGCTCTCGCCGATCGCGCATGAGAATGTGAAGAGCCCTGACTACCCGGACGGCTCGGCGAACAACAAGAACCTCGGGCTCTACACAAAGGCGATGGCCGAGGTGGCGAAGGCGAACGGCGTGCAGTTTGTGGATCTTTTCGCGGCGTCGCAGGCGGCGTATGCGCAGGCGGCGCGTCCGCTCACGATCAATGGCATCCATCTCGCCGAGGAGGGCGACAAGGCGCTGGCGCCGGTGCAGTTCAAGGCGCTCTTCGGCAAGGATGCGCCGAGCACGACCGATCCGGCGGTGGAGAAAATCCGCGCGGCGGTGCTGGAGAAGAATGTGCAGTGGCATCACCGCTACCGGACGGTGGATCAGTTCAATATTTTCGGACAGCGCTCGCGCATCCCATACGCGCACCCGGAGGACCCGAAGAACGCGCCGGACAACGCGACGATCATGGGCCAGGAGCTTGCGCAGCGCGACGTGAAGACCGTGAACCGCGACAAGGCCGTGTGGTCGGTGGCGAAGGGAAATCCATTTTTTGTGAAGGACGACAACCTTCCGCCGGTGGCCGCGGTGCCGCCGAACCGTTACGGGCCGACTCCGGTGGTGAAGAAGGGCGATGCGAAGGTGAACACGACGACGGACCGGCCTTCGCCGAAGGCTCCGCTGCGTCCGTTCATCGAGAAGGGCGAGGACACGCTGAAATACATCAAGGTGCCGGAGGGCTGCAAAGTGGAGTTCGTCGCGTCGGAGAAGGAATTCCCCGAGCTGGTGAATCCCGTGCAGATGAATTTCGACGCGAAGGGCCGCTTGTGGGTCGCGGTGTGGCCGACCTATCCGGAGACGACGCCGACAACGAAGGTGTTCGACAAGCTGGTGGTGTTCGACATCGACCCGAAGACCGGGAAGTTCACGAAATGCACGACCTTCGCCGACGGGCTGAACTGCCCGACGGGCTTCCAGCTTTATAAGGACGGCGTGCTCGTCATGCAGTCGCCGGACATGTGGTTCATGCGCGACACGGACGGCGACGGAAAGGCCGACTGGAAGGAGCGCATCGTGCACGGGCTCGACGCGGCGGATTCGCATCATGAGACGAATTCGATCTGCTACGAGCCGGGTGGCGCGGTGTATTTCAGCGACGGCGTCTTCCATCGCACGAATGTGGAGACCTTGAACGGCCCGGTGCGCAACGTGAACGGCGCGATCTACCGCTACGAGCCGCGCACGTCGCGCTTCGACCGCTACGTGCCTTACAATTTTGCGAATCCGCACGGCCGCGTGTTTGATTACTGGGGCAACGACATCATCACCGACGCGACCGGCAACGCGAACTACTTCGGGCCGGCATTCAGCGGGCATCTCGACAACGATCCGAATGTCGGCAGCGACTTCGGAAAGAACCGCGCGCATCCGAAGATGAAGGAATTTTGGAACCGGCCTTCGCGTCCGTGCCCAGGCACCGCGATCCTCAGCAGCCGCCATTTCCCTGACGACTGGCAGGGGCAGTTTCTGAACACGAATGTGATCGGCTTCCAGGGCATCTTCCGCGCGAAGATTTCCGAGGACGGATCGGGGCTGAAGGGCGAGACCATCGATCCGCTCGTCGAGGGCATCCTCGGCGACGACGAGCACGAGGGAAATCCGAACTTCCGCCCCAGCGGCATCGCCGTGGCGCCGGATGGCTCGCTCTATTTCATGGACTGGTCGCAGATGCTCATCGGTCACTTGCAGCATCACCTGCGCGACCCGAACCGCGGGCACGAGCATGGCCGCATCTACCGCATCACATACCTTTCGCGCCCGCTGCTGGTGCCGAAGAAGATCGCCGGCGAGAGCATTGAAGCGCTCCTCGAAAACCTGAAAGAGCACGAGGACAACGTCCGCCAACGCACGAAGGTCGAACTCGATACGCGGGACACGAAGCAGGTCATCGCCGCCGTTCAGAAATGGGAGAAGGCGCTCGATAAGTCGGATAAGAACTACGAGCGCAACCGCCTCGAAGCACTGTGGGTCCACCAGTGGCACAACATGGTGAACCTCGAACTGCTGAACGCCGTGCTGAAATCGCCCGATCCGAAGGCCCGTGCACAGGCTGTGCGCGTCCTCTGCTATTGGATGGACCGCGTGCCGAACACCATAGCGTTGCTCGATGCCGCCGTGAAAGACAGCGCACCGCGCGTGCGCTTGGAAGCCGTGCGCGCGCTCAGCTTCATCAAGGGCGAGGACGTGCCGCAGGCCATCGAACTCGCGAAGCTCGTGATGCCGGAGAAGGACTACTACCTCGACTACTGCTTCCGCGAGACGATGAAGCAGCTCAGCTCACTGCCCGAGGCCGGCGATCTCATCACGAAGGATCCCATCCTCGTCGCGCGCCTCCGCGCCACGCCGGATGCGAAATATGGCCCGACGCGCAAGAAACTCACCTCCGCCGAGCAGAAGTCGTATGACCTTGGCAAAGAGGTCTTCAACCGCGAGGCGCACTGCGTGACGTGCCATCAGCCCGACGGCAAGGGCGTGGACAACACCTACCCGGGCCTCGTGAAAAGCGAATGGCTCGATGACGACGACCGCATGATCAAGATCGTGCTCAAGGGCCTCTACGGCGAACTGAAGTACGAGGGCAAGACCTACGGCCCGTCGAAGAACACGCCGCCGATGATTGGCTTCGGCCCGCTGTGCAACGACGAGGAAATAGCCGGCGTGATTTCCTACGTGCGCCAGTCCTTCGGCAACGACCTCAACTTCGTGAAAGCCGAAGACGTGAAGCGTGTCCGCGAGCAGGTGAAGGATCGCAACATCTTCTACATGGTGGATGACATCCTGAAGGAACACCCGCTCGGCCAGAAGAAGGCCGCGCCTGCACCAAAGGGGGAACGCATTGAGAAGGCTAAAGGTGAAGTCAAGAATCAGGACAAGTAGTCGCTTCCGCTGGAGATCCTAATCGTCGGCGGAGGACGAGCCGCCTGACATCACAGAGGATCGGAATGTAGCGCCTTGTCCTCACAGTGCCGATGCACTACTTTGCGCACACCATGAGCCAGACAGTCCAGTTGACCGTGCCGATGCCTGCCAAACTCGCCAGGCTGCGCTTTCCGAAAGCGCTGAATGACCGGTTGCACTTTCTGCTCGATGAACAGGGCCGCAAGGGCAGGCTGTCGGCGGGAGAGAGCCGGGAGGTCGAGGCTCTGGCGCAGATGGCGACGACGCTGTCGATCCTGAAGCTTGGTGCGCAGGTGAAGGCATCGAGATAGGCCGTGGCAGTGCCCGCCAGCCTTCGCCGGCGCGTAACCGCGCGAGCCGGGAACCGCTGCGAATACTGCGGGCTCTCGCAACTCGGGCAGGCCGCCACTTTTCACATGGATCATGTCGTCCCTGAGGCGCATGACGGGTCCACGACGCTCGCCAACCTTGCCCTGGCCTGCATCCATTGCTCGCTGCGCAAAGGGGCGCGACAGATGGCCCGTGATGCCAGGACGAGCCGGCTGGTGCGGCTGTTCAATCCGCGCACGCAGAAATGGAACCTTCACTTCCGGTGGATCGGCTGGAAAGTGGCGGGGATCACCGCCACCGGCCGGGCGACAATTGACGCATTGGCGCTCAACAGCGTGGAGCATCAAATTATCCGCTCATTCGAATCCGTGCTCGGACGCCACCCGCCGCTAGGGCATGTCTGAGCCGAAGGCCCCGAAGGCGCGGATTTTTCCCTGTAAGCTTTCCGCGCCTCGCAGATTGAAACGGGACACTTCACCCACCGCCTTATGAAACGCCCTACCATCACCCGCATCGTCGCACTCGCCGCATTTCTCGGTACGGCACTCACCGCGCTCGCCGAGCCGCAGTGGATCTGGCTCTCGAAAAACGCGAAGCAGGGCGAGAAGGTCGCGCTCAAGCGTGAGTTTGAGATCCCCGGCGAGGTGAAATCGGCGACGCTCCAGGTCACGTGCGACAATGGTGCGACCGCCCTGCTGAACGGACAGAAGGCGCTCGAAAATCCCGACTGGCAGCAGCCCGTCGCGGGCGACGTGAAGGCGCTGTTGAAGACCGGGAAAAATGAGCTGCGCCTCGACGCGCGCAACCAGGGCGGCAGCGCGGCGGCGGTCGCGGTGCTGACGATCGAGATGGCTGATGGGAAGAAGATCGTCATCGAGACGAATGGCGACTGGCAGGCGGCACCTGCGGGCGGAGGGGAATTCAAACCCGCGACCGTCATTGCGAAATACGGCGCTGGGCCGTGGGGCAAGGCGCTGGCGCAGGGCGGGGCCAAGGCTGGTGACGGCAAGGCGAAGCCCGCCGACGGGAAGGTGAAGCGCGGGGTGGACACGAGCGTGCAGGCCGCGACGGATCCCTCGGAGATCCACGCGCCGGCGGGATTCAAGGTCGAGCTGCTCTACACGGTGCCGAAGGCCGAGCAGGGGTCGTGGGTCTCGATGACGGTGGACAAGAAGGGGCGGCTGCTTTGCGGCGATCAATACGGCGCGCTCTACCGGCTCACGCCGCCGGCGATCGGCAGCAACGATGCCGCGAAGGTGGAGAAGCTCGACGTGAACATCGGTGGCGCGCACGGGCTGCTGTATGCGCACGATTCGCTCTACGTGATGCTGAATGAAAAGGGCGCGCCCGAGGCGAAGGGGCTCGCATCCGGCCTGTATCGGCTGAAGGACAAGGATGGCGACGATCACTTCGATTCGCCGGTGCTGCTCAGCGAATGCAGCGGCGGCGGCGAGCACGGCCCGCACTCGATGCAGCTCGCGCCGGATGGCAGCATCTACTTTAACTGCGGCAATCACACGAAGCTCCCGGCGAACCTCGCCACGTCCCGCGCGGCGATGAACTCGTGGGACGAGGACCACATCCTGCCCCGCATGTGGGATGGCCGCGGCCACGCACGCGGCATCCTCGCGCCCGGCGGCTACATTTGCAAAACGGACCCCGAGGGGAAAAAAGTCGAGCTGTTCTGCCTCGGCTTTCGCAATGAGTTCGACTTCGCCTTCGACGCGAACGGCGAGATCTTCGCCTACGACGCGGACATGGAATGGGACATCGGCTCGCCGTGGTACCGGCCCACGCGCATCACCCATTGCGTGAGCGGCGGCGACTCCGGCTGGCGCTCCGGCTCCGGCAAATGGCCCGTGTATTACCCCGACAGCCTGCCCGCTGCGGTGGATATCGGGCCCGGTTCGCCGACGGGCACGATCTTCGGCACGGGCGCGAAATTTCCCGCGAAATACCAGCGCGCACTCTACGGCAACGATTGGACGTATGGCACGATGTACGCGGTGCATTTCACGCCGGACGGCGCGGGCTTCAAGGCGGTGAAGGAGGAGTTCGTCTCCGCGAAGCCGCTGCCGCTCACCGATGTGGTGATTCATCCGACGGACGGTGCGATGTATTTTGCCATTGGCGGACGACGCGCGCAGA
>JBEBGK010000243.1:0-5808 GCA_040081515.1 Chthoniobacteraceae bacterium | reverse complement strand
GCCAGCCCTGCCTTTCCCGCCGGTGACCTCGGAAAGACGCGCGTGATCCGCACCGCCCCTGTCGTGTCATCGGAGCCCAGCGCCGCTCCGAGGCCGATGACTTCGCGCCCGGGCATCTCGAGATTTGCCTTCGTCAGCGGCATGCCCTGCCCGGATTGGAGAAGCTGTCTTGTATGATCGGATTCGTTTGCGCATGCGTCGTCGCGGCGATGAAGCACGCGAAAAGCAAGGCGCAGAGCGCGTGCCGCACGGGTTCAATGGCGGGTTGCTTCATGGAATCAAAGTGGAAGGGCGAACGGTGTCGTCCGTCATTTGAACTCCACCACGACGTCATCGAAATCGAACACCCCCGCCGCGCCGAACGGCCCCACCGCGATGCGCAGCGTCTTTGCATTTGCGGCCACGGCGCAGCGTCCGCTGAATCTTTTCCATCCGCCGTCCTGCTTTGCGTCCACGTGCTCCTCGGCGACTTTCTCGCCTGCGGCGTCGCGGGTGCTCACTCGCAGGCTGGGAAAGTATTCGTAATCCTTTCCCGTCGTCAGGCCTTTCACGCGGATGCGCACGCTGAATTCCACCGCGCGCGCGTTCGCGGGGATGGCTATGATTTTCTCCGGCGACACATCCGCCTGGTGACTGGCCGTGAGCCTGCGGAAGCGAATGAACTGCTCGCTGCCCTCGCGGAGCAGCGAAACGTCGTCGGCCCTTTTCCAGTTCACGCTCGGCATCCAGCCCGGCGGCCAGTCGCCCGGCTTGCCCGCGGAGAAATCGCCGTTCTCGACGACATTGCGATTCTTCTGCCCGCCGCCCGCAGCCTCGATTTGCAAGAGCACACGTTGCTTCTCGGCGGCGGCGGCTTCGGTGAGCTCGGCGTCTTTCGTTTTCAAAGCCTGGGCGTCCAGTGCGACGAGCGTTTGCAGATATTTCGTGGCGAGTTCGCGCAGCTTCGGCGGGATCGCTTTTTCGATGTTCGTGGTGGCCGTGATGAAATTCTTGCGCTCGGTGGCGAGGCTGCGCGGCAAGTCGGGCGGAAACTCGGGCTTCACCGCGCCTCCATTCGCACCCGCGATTTCGGCGGCGATGGCCGCAAGATCGCCGGTCTTCACCGCCGCCGTCGCGACCTTCTGCGCGGCAGCGAGCGCGGCGAGATAGCGTTCGCGGGCGGGCTTCAGCGCCGCTTCACCGGAGGCGGTGAGCGCCGCGCGATCCCGGTCGTATCGCTCAGCGTGCGGCTTGAGCAGTGGCGGCAATTCGGCGGGCGACGGTGTCGCGAGGAGCGCGATGAGGAGTCCGACAATGACGGGGGTTTTCATGGTGGTTGGTGATGTGACGAATGACGGAGCGAATCATTAGCGAGCCGGCGTTCATTTTTCCAACAGCGGCGCGATCACGTCTTCCAGCTTTTGCTCCCGGCTGACGATGACGATCTCCTCATCGGCTCGGACGATGTAGGTGGTGGGCACGGCGCCGATGCGCCAGCCTTTGAGTTGTTCAGACGTGGCCCAGCCGTTGATGGTGTGCGTCCAGCCATGCTGTTTCACATGCGCGGTGACTTTCTTGATCGTCGCGGAAGCCCTGGCGGCATCCATGTCGTCGTCGCCATCAATGCTGATGGTGAGGAATTCGATCTTGTCCTTCTGGCTGGCAAACTTGGCGGCGGTCATTTGGAAATTGGCCATCGCTTGCTGGCACGGGCCGCACCACGTTGCCCAGAATTCGAGCACAACAATCTTGCCGCGATGCGTGGCGGCGAGCGACGCTTGCTGTTGATCGTTGAGTCGCAGATACGGCAACTCCGGAGCCGGCGAGCCTGGATTGAGCAGTCGGCCGTCGTAGTGCAATCCGAACAGCGGTTTCAATTTTCCACGAGTGAGCAAGACCTCGCGTGCGGCGCTGTCATCCGCATCGGCGGCAGCCACGGTGAGCCGCACCCGCGTTCCTTCCTTGCCGCGAATCATCGTCACCACGTCTTCGATGCTCCTGCCAAAAACAGGTTGGGCGGTTGCGGCGCCGTCACCCACGGCGAGGATGCGGTTGCCTTCGTGGATGAGCGTGCTCGCGCTGGCGGCGGAGTCCGGCAAAAGGTTACCGACAGAGAAGTGGCCGTCCTTGCGAACGAGCGCGATGCCGACACCGGCAGGGGAGTCATCCACGGGCGCAGTGAAAGCGGTCTGCGCAGAGGCAGCTTCGGCGAACAGCAAGAGCGCTATGGCGAGGGTGAGGAGTCGTTGCGTTTGCATGGTGAGTGCTTCATTCAGATTTAGCGCTCAGGTCGGTATTGCGACCGCGCCATTGAAATGTGCCCCTGGCCATCAGCAAGTATGTCGCTCGCAGGCACGAAGCGGCAAACTGAATTGACATCAAAGGGAATGTCAGTGCCACGATGGCGTTGAACTTGTTGCCTGGTC
This sequence comes from Chthoniobacteraceae bacterium, assembly GCA_040081515.1. Lineage (GTDB taxonomy): Bacteria > Verrucomicrobiota > Verrucomicrobiia > Chthoniobacterales > Chthoniobacteraceae > SXWH01. Next base: position 3,403 of record JBEBGK010000243.1, on the reverse strand, counting down.
GCGTGAGCAGGAGGGCGATATAGTGAATCACAAGTGTCAGAATCGAAACGACGAGGAGGAGGAACTGTTGGTGAATCATTCCGTGGACCACGCCGAACAACAATGTGCCATACATCAGCAGAGGAAGTAGCGAAAGCAGAGGAGCAATCCAGATGAAGTCCTGCACTGAACCAAGCAAGTGCTTTGTGACACCGAAGAAGGCATGACGATTGCCTTTGAAGAAACGCACACGCATCAGATCGGGAGCTGCGCGAAGACCAATGGAAAATCCCTGCCCCTTGAATCTCCGAGCCATGACGACGTCGTCGAGAATATCGGTCTTGATCGCCTCGAACCCACCCATCTGCCTCAACCGATCGCTGCGCATGAGGATGAATGCGCCGACGGCCATGGCATGACGGGATCGGGGATCTGCAACGGCCGGTGAAAGCAGGAATGCAGCACCGCCCACATAGAAGGGCAACAGCATCGTCTCGCAGACGCTGACGAATTCGAATGTCGGGTAGACACTCAGCAAGTCCAGACGCTGTGTTTCGAGTTCGCCGACCGTGAGCGAAATGCATGCAGGATTGAATTCCACGTCAGCATCAGTCAGAACGACGAGGTCGCTGCTGACATGTTCCATCGCAGCCTGCATGGCGTTCTGTTTGCCAAGCCAGCCCGGCTGCAACGGCGGATTGTGAATGACGATCAGCCGCGCGTCTTCGGCGGCGATTTGGTCGATGATACACGGTGTGCCGTCGTCGGAGTGGTCATTGACAACGATGACCTGCAGTTTCGGGTAGTCCTGTGCCAACAGCGACTTCAGGCATTGCGCGATATCTGCGGCTTCATTTCGAGCAGGCACGATCACGGACACAGTTGCGTTTGCTGACGACCGCTGCCGTTTTTGAGGCGGCCATGCCAACCAGCGTTGATTGCGCAGCAGGAGCCCCAAGCCCACAAGATGGCCGAAGCACAGCAGTCCAACGCACGTCGCCAGCACACTCGCCACGTTGATCATCGTTTAGGTGTTGCGGGTTCCAAGGATTTCACACCAGGCCTGGGCAAAGATGGCATCGGGATGCCGGCTCCACTCGCGGAGAGATTCGGCCTCCGTGCGAGCGTCGGCTGCGGCCAGTTGGAGCGCGAGATACTCGCCGATGACAGGCGGAGACCGGTAGCACTCATAGGTCGCCGAGAAAGCAAGCGACGTGAAACCTGCGGAGCGCAACAGGCCGGGAAACTTGCGGCCGGCATGAACGTCGCCGCCGTTGGTGGTCTGAAGTTCGGTGTAACGCTGGATCGCAGACTGAAGGCCGGGAGTATCTGGTGCGACGATGAATCCGCCCCAGTCCGGGCTGCGAAGGGCGACCAAGCCGCCAGGAGCAAGCACCCGACGCACCTCCACCAGTGCCGCAACTGGAGCAGACAAATGCTCGAAGACTGCGTGGGCAAAGACGACATCGAAAGCGGAGTCCGGGAATGGCAGCTCATAAATGGAAGCAACCTGGAAGCTTGCGTTCGTGATCCCCAGGCTTGCTGCATGGCTCCGGGCACGCTCAATCTGTGATGTTTCGAGGTCGAGGCCGATCACATGGCCGGAACGAAAAATGCGTGCGAAGTCGCAGGTCACGGAGCCCGGGCCACAACCACAGTCGAGCAATCGCGACGAGTCGCGCAGATGCGGAAGCAGAAAGGCGGCGTGGCTCTGCGCGGAGCGCTGGGCCATGAAGTCGCTCGCGTTTCTGGAATAGCCGGGAGTGTAGTTTTCAGCGGGTTGCATCGCGAAGCGGTCATTTGTTTGATGCCTTGAGGAGTTCGGCTGGAACAAAGTCGGGCAGGCGGAAACGATGGACGATGGTTCCCGGCATTGGAACGGCCCCGCCGCCAGAGATGGCAAAGCCCGATGCGCCAAGGGTGAATTCGGATGTGCTCAGGCACTCTGGCGGCACGGAAAAGTGGAACGTGTTCTCGGAGTTCTTCGTGAAGGCAGGCGTGACGCTCTCAGCAAGAACCCGGTCGCCACTCCGCACCAAAAGGTGCGCGACGACGTATCGAGGCTCGGGAACCGTGAAGACAACGGTGAAGGCGATCAGGCCATTCTTATCCTTGGCGACCTTGACGGAAAACTCCTTGGCATGGGAGCGGACATACTCGGGAGTGACGTCCTCTTCGACGGTCAGGGCGAAGGCGGCTGGTGAGGCGGCGAAGACGAGTGCGGCGACAAAGCGGAGCAATGATTTCATGGTGTGCGTTTGCTTTGCTTTGGTTTGGTTTCAGGACGCGGAAGCGGAGCAATGTTTGCCGGGATAAGCGGACATTTCAGGCCTACTTCTTGGCTGCGTTAGATGTGCCGGAAGAAATGCGGTCCAACGTGATGCGCTCGATCTTGCCGTTGTCCTTTCGCTTCAGTGTGAGGGTGACTTGCGTTCCCGGTTTTCCGCGGATCGCTCCCACAAACTCCGTGATCTGAGAACCTTTGGTGTCCACTCCATCAATCGCGAGGATGTAATCTCCCGCTGTGATACCGGCTTTGGACGCCGGAGTGTCCGGCCAGACCTCTGCGATGGAGCGAAAATCCCCCGGACCGCAGATCTTGATTCCTATCATGCCGAAGTCTCTCACCATCTCCTGCGCAACGGGCGCAACGGGCGCGAGGCGATTGTCTGGCCTTGTGATCAGTGCAAGGACTCTCGCTGCGTCGGGATGGCTGGCATCAAACTCGAGTGCGTTCGCGCGAACGTCCACGGATACGATCGCAGATGCGGCGGCTGGCCCGAGTTGCCGTTTGACGGCATCGTAGCGTTCAGCAGCCGCGCTAAAGCGGAGAGTAATGCTGCCAGATGGTGAGTCGGCGGCGACGGCTGCAAACGCTGTAAGAGCGGCTGCCGCAAGGCTGAGGATGAGGTGTGATTTCATGGTGTGCGTTTGCTTTGGTTTGGCTTTCAACGGAGGTGCGCAAGGGCTGAAAGTTGTGCTGGGTGTTTCATGGTTCGATGACGAGCAGCGTGCTGTCTCCGTTCGGCATCTTCATCAGCGCGGCGGGCATTCCTTCCAGCAGGGCAAAGAGTTGTTCGTCATTCACGCGGTGGATCACGAAGGTCGCAGGTTCGACCGGTGCCTGGGCGACTGGAGTCACGGCGGGCGGTTGGTGGTTCCAAAACACTGCGCCAGCGGCCACGACGATGATCGCCAGCAGCGCGACGCTGCCGTGCAGGCGACGGCGACGCTGGCGTTCGTTGCGCAGCATCGAGAGAATCTCAGCGCTCGATGGGCCACAGTGATCGCCTGATGGTGGCAGCACGTCATCGAGCAAGGCGCGGATTTTTTCTGGATCGGTGTTCATGGGCGTGAGGATTGGAGTTCTTCGGCGATGAGTTCGCGCAGCCGGATGCGCAGCCGGGCCAGCCGACCTTCGACC
>JBEBGK010000242.1:0-5828 GCA_040081515.1 Chthoniobacteraceae bacterium | reverse complement strand
TTCCGCGAGTGGACGGATCGCTTTGCAAACGCGAGGACCCCGGCGGAAAAGGCGGCGCTCACCGGCGAGGGCCTCGAGCTGGCCGCGGAACGGCGGAATCAGATGGCGGACCTGATCGACCAGAACCCGAAGCGCGCGCTGGAACTCGCGGTGCCCGCGACCGTGCGGCGGCAATTGCCGGCGGGCATCGTCGCGCAGCTCGAGGAACCGGTGTCGGGGCGCGGTGACTTGTTCGTGGTGGCGGCCGTGCCCGCGCCGGGCAAAGCGCTCAGGGTGCGCCCGGTCGAGCGAAGCGTGATGATGAAGGACGGTCGCGAGTTTGCCGCATTCACCTACGGCCAGCGCAACACGGTGCCGACCCGCGAGAACATCGCGGTGCAGGGCGTCGCGCTCGACGGAAAGCTCGCGCTCACGGAATTGCCGGGGCGGCTGCTGGAGCCGGTGGAGGTCGCGGATCTTCGCGCGGCGGGCGCGGGCGCGCCGGTGTGCCCGACCTCGGGCAAAGTCACCAGTACCACTCCCGATGAAACGGTGGTGGATTGGGACGGCGCGACCCACACGTTTTTCTGCGGCCCCAACCACGCGTACGAAGCGCTCGTCGCGGCGCTGGGCGAGGAGACCATGGCCGGCGGAGTGGTCGCGCAGAGCGCAGCCACGGAGGGCGTGAAGAAGCTGCTGATCATCCGCGTGGATTTCCCGGACGCGCCCGGCCAGGTGGTGAGCGATGCGACGCTGACGACGCTGATCGCCAACATGGTCACGCACTGGACCGAGATGTCGTACGGCAGGATGACGTGGACGGCGCTCGGCGCGGGGTCGGATTTCACCCCGACGTTGCGCCTGCCGCTGGGTCACGCGAATTACACCGGCCTCGGTGCGATGCTCGCTGCAGCGCGCACCGCGGCGACGGCGGCAGGTTTCAATTACACGAACTACACCCACGAAGTCGTGGTCACTGGCGACAAGCCCGACGTGGGCTTCGGCGGCGTCGCATACGTCGGCGCGCGTGGCTCGTGGCTCGCGAATTCGCAGTGGAACCTCGGCGTGTGCAGCCACGAGGTCGGGCATAATTTCGGGCTCAATCACGCGGGCTTCTGGGACACGGACGATGGCACGACCATCGGCAGCGGCTCGGCGGTGGAATATGGGAATCCGTTCGACCAGATGGGCGGCGCGAGCAGTTCGATGGATGCGCACTTCGGCGCGCGGCAGAAGAACTACCTCGACTGGCTGGTGGACGCGGACGTGGTGAAAATCACGACCGACAGCACGACGACCACGCGCATCCGCGCCTTCGACCGCAGCGCGGCGCTCGGCGACAAGGCCATCGCGGTGGATCGCACCGGCACGGGCAACGACTACTGGATCGAGTACCGGCAGGACTACGCCGACACGAACCTGTGGATGCGCGATGGCGTGCTGCTGAACTGGGGCGATGTGAACATCAGCAACATGAAGCCCCTGCTCCTCGACTGGACGCCGGGCACGAGCAGCAAGGACGACTGCCCCGTGCTGATCGGCCGCACCTTTTCCGACACCGCGGCTGGCATCCACATCACACCCATCCTGCGCGGCACGGACCCGGATGGCACGGCGTGGATCGATGTCACGGTGAATCGCGGCGCATTCCCGGGGAACCGGAAGCCGTCAGCTTCCGTGCTAGCCTCCACGGTGAACCCCGACGTGAGCGCGAGCGTGACCTTCACCACGACGGCAAGCGATCCCGATGGCGACTCGCTGGGGTATTTCTGGGATTGGGGCGATGGGACATTCACCGCGAACAACAGCGCGGCGGCCTCGAAAAGCTGGAGCACCGCAGGGACGAAAACCGTGCGCTGCTTCGTCACGGACAAGAAGGGCCTCATCACCACCGGCCAATCGCTCATCCAGGTCGGCACGAGCAGCACATTTTTCATCCAAGGCGTGGTGAGCACCACCGCGGGCGCGCTGGTCGGGGGCGCGGTCGTTCGCGCGGATGCCACGCACAGCGACACGACGGACAGCGAAGGCTACTACGCCATCACCGGGTTGAATGCGGGCAGCTACACGCTCACGGCGACGAAGACCGGCCTGTCGATCAATCCGGGCTCGTTCACGAATCCGGTTACGGTCGCGTCGAACCAGCAGAATGTGAATTTCACCGCGCCTCCGGGCTCGCCGTATTTCGGCACGATGAAAGCGGGCCTGCTCGATCAAGGCTCGAACACGGGCGCGGTAATCCTGCCCGTCCTCGATGCCGACACGCCCGTGCTCAATCTCACCCTCACCGGCACGTCGTCGAACACGGCAGTCATCCCGAACGCGAGCATCGCCTTTGGCAGTTCGGGCACCACGGTGCGCACCGTCACCGTATCCGCGGCAAGTACGGTGAGCGGGCCGGTGGATATCACCATCACCGCGACCGATCCCGAAGGCGGGACGAACAGCTACGTCTGGCCCGTGACGGTGAATGCGAAGCCCGTCCTCGCAGTGACCACGAAGACCACGCCGGAGAATGTGCCGGTCGATATCGATCTGCGCGCATTTGTGACCGACGAGACTGTTGATGAAAAGATCGGCTTCGAACTGCAGCGCGCGCGCAACGGCACCGTGGCACTGCTACCCGACGGCTACACCGCGCGCTTCACACCGACGGCGAATTTCAACGGCGCCGCATCCTTCCGCGCGACAGCCCGCGATCTCTCGCTCGGGACGCGCGTACTTTTCCTCTACGACTTCGAGCCGCTGGACGTGGCGACCGACGCGCGCAGCACCGACCAGTCGAACTTCAACCGCACCGGCACGCTCGAAGTGGCGGGCGTCGGCGGCGAATACGCCTACACCTCCGACGTGCCCGCCGGCGTGGGACCATGGGGCACGCAGTCGCTCAGCCTCAGCGACGCCGGCACCGGAGCCGCGCGCCTGCGCCGCACGCTCGCCGTCACTGACCTGAATTACAATGACGCCGACTGGTCCTTCTCGACGTGGGTGAAACGCACGACGACCGACACCGAGGATTTCATCTTCCATCTCGGCAACGGCGACGGCCACGGCACGGATGCGGAACTGGAACTGTTCTTTTCCGCCGGCGCCAGCACGCTGCGGCTCCAGAAGTGGGGCTCGGGCGGACTCGAGGAGGAACTCGTCGGCCCGAATGTTCCGCCGAATGAGTGGCATCACATCACGCTCACCTACGACCGCACAGGCACGAATGTCGGCACGTTTGCGCTCTACGTGGATGGCTTTGCCTACGGCTCCGTCGCCAGCGTGGCGATGAATGTGAGCCAATCCGCACCGCTCGTCGTCGGCGGCCACAACAACACAAGCGCGAGTCTCGATCGATGGTTCGATGGAAAGTTCGACGACGTGCTGCTCCAGAGCGGCCTGAACAACCGGGCCGAAATCTGGGGCCTCGCGCGCCTAGCGGCGCGGCACTACAATGGGCTGATCGCCACCGCGACGGTCAACATCACGGTCACCGGAACGAACCAGCCGCCGGGAATTACCAGCATCCCCGATGTGATCCTGCACATCAGCGGAGCCTCGACGCCGCTGCCATTCCTGCTTTCCGATGCGGAGACCGAGGCGCGAAGTGTCACGGTCACCGCCGCATCCTCCAACACGGCGCTGCTCCCGGTGTCCGGCATCGCAATCACCCCCGCGCCCGTGTGGACCAGCGGCGACATCGGCGCAGTCGGGGCGACGGGTTCGCTGACGGAGGATCACGGCACCTTCATCGTCGGCGGTGCCGGTGCGGACATCGGCCCAGCCGCTGGGGATGAGTTCCGGTTTGTGCGGCAGAACTTCACCGGCAACGGGGAAATGATCGCGCGGGTGGCGAGCATGGATCACACGAATCAGGATTCCAAAGCGGGCGTGATGATGCGCGATTCCACGACGACCACCTCGCCCTACGCCCTGGCCTGCGTGACGCCGAGCAGCGGAGTCACCTTCCACTATCGCGCGACGGAATCCACGGCCGCGGTGGTCAAAGCCACGATCAACGGCATTGCCGCGCCCTGCTGGGTGCGCCTGGTGCGGACAGGGAGCAACTTCCCCGCCTTCTATGCGACGGACACCAATGGCATCGCGGGGCCGTGGCTGCCGATCGGCACGGCGCAGGCGATCACCTTCCCAAACGCGACCAACGTGGTCGGCCTCGCTGTCGGGAGCAAGGTGGACGCGTCGGTTTGCACGGCGGTCTTCGACCAGCTCGGCGGCACGATCGATCTCGGCGGCGAGCGCACCGTCACCATCACGCCGACGACGGGAGTTTCCGGCATGGCGATCGTCACGCTCACCGCAAACGACGGCGCGGCGACGACCGCGCGCACCTTCAACGTGATCGTCGATGGCGCGCCGCCGAGCACCACCGTGTGGAATGCCACCGCCGCCGGCAGCCTGCCGTGGAGCACCGGGACGAACTGGAGCGGCGGCAATCCACCGCCGAGCAGCCGCTTCTCGACCGTTGAGTTTTTCACCGGCCAGACTTTCACCGCCGGCCCGATCGTTTCGAACAACGACACCGCGATTGGCCACGCGCTGAACGTACTCACCCTCGGCGGCACCGGGCCCACGACCGGCACGACAACGATTTCCATCACCGGCAATCCCATCGTGTTGCGCCGTGAGACCACCCTCTTTCCGGCGATCAACCTGACCGCGACGAACGGCACCGGACTCACCTACAACGTCAGCGCCCCGGTCACCCTGGACGACAACACGACCGCGCAAGGCACGGGCACCGCGACATTCATTTTGAGCGGCGGGGTGGGCGGCGCGGGTGGTCTCACGAAGACAGGCACGAGCAAGCTGATTCTCGCCGGAGACAGCACGTATGCCGGCACCACCATGATCAGCGCGGGCACCTTGCAGATCGGCAACGACGGCGCGACAGGCACACTGGCCGCCGGGAATGTGATCAACAACGCCACACTGCGGTTTGACCGCACAGGCACGCTGCTCGTGCCGAACGACATCAGCGGTACCGGCGGCCTGAACGTCAATTGCCCGACCATCGGCGACATCATTGATTTCATCGGTGCGAACACGTTCGCCGGGAATATCACCATCGCCTCCGGTTCATTGCGCATCCACTCGGCCGGCAACCTAGGGAGTGGCACCAAGACGATCACCGCCACCAACGTGGCGGCGCAATTCCGTCTCGAAGGGAGTGCCGGCGCCATCGCGATGCCTGCGACGATCAGCTTCACCACCAGCAATCCGAATGGCGCAATCGTTAATGAAGCCGGCAACAACACGATTAATGGGGCGATCACGCTCACCGGCGGGGCCGGCGACACGCGGATCAACGTTACTGCGGGCACCCTCGCTCTGAATGGCAACGTGACGCTCAACAACACCAGCCGCGATTTCGCCCTCAGCGGCGCGGGCAGCGGCTCGGTCAACGGCGTGGTCAGCGACGGCACGCCCGGGCGCGTCGTGTCGCTAGTCAAGAACGACGCCGGAACATGGAACATCACCGGCGCAAACACTTACTCCGGCCTCACGACGGTCAACCTCGGCACCCTGAGAATCGGGCATCCGTCCGCGTTGGGAAACGGCATTGGCGCCACGACTGTCGCCAGTGGCGGTACGCTCGATCTGAATGGGCAGGCGGGCGTCAATGAAGTCATCACCCTGAATGGCGCGGGCACCGGCGGCATTGGTGCGCTGGTCAATCAAAGCGCTACCCCGGCGACCATCGCAAACGGGATCACATCGGTCAGCCTGACCGCGGGCGGCACGCACAGCGCCGTGCCATCGGTCACCATCAGCGGCACCGGCGCCGGCGCGACCGCGACAGCCACGCTCGGCGTGACGGCTGCAAGCTTCACGATCAGCGGGGG
>JBEBGK010000241.1:0-5848 GCA_040081515.1 Chthoniobacteraceae bacterium | reverse complement strand
GAGTTCATCGAGCGATATGCGGCTCAGAAAGGATTGGGAACCGTTGATGCCTCGATGCCTCCCGGCAGTGCGGATCACTTGCGGGCGTTGATGCGCTTGACGATCCTCTCCAATGCAGCGGCAAGCCCGGTCAAGGCACAAATGCCGGATCACTTACGACAGTTGCTCGCCAGCAGGGAGCGGATCCAATCCCAACTCACCATCCAGTATGGCCTGCGTTCCCGACCTCCAAAACCCAACCGATGACGCCATTGTTGATCGACGCCATGCATGAACAGGGTTCCGCACATCCGGGTGCAGTCCTTGACGAACGCAGGCCCCTCCGTGACAACCCGCGCATCTTGGAAAAGACCCTGCTCCTCTTCGACATCGACGGAACGCTGATCACCACCGGCGGCTGCGGCGAACGGGCGCTGCGCCTCGCGGTGCGCGACGAGTTCGGCGTGGAGGACGACATGCGCGACATCGAGATCGCCGGCCGCACGGACACGTCCATCGCGCGGCAGTTGCTCCGGAAATATGCACGCGCCGAGACGGAGCAGGGCATCCGGGGGATCCTCGAAAGCTATCTGCGGCACCTCCCGCGTCTGCTGCCGGAGGCGCAGGGGCGTCTGCTTCCCGGCGTGGTGGATTTGCTCGCGCTGCTGAGGCCGCGCACGGATGTCGTGCTCGCATTGCTCACCGGCAATCTCGTGCGGGGCGCGGAGCACAAGCTCTCGCACTTCGGCGTCTGGCACTATTTCGAATTCGGCGCGTTCGCGGATGATCATCATGAGCGGGACAGGCTCGGCCCGTTTGCGCTCGCGCGGGCCGCGGAACGCGGCCATGCCGTCTCCATCGCGCGGACGTTCGTGATCGGCGATACTCCGCACGACATCTCGTGCGCACGGGCCATCGGTGCGAGGGCGGTGGCGGTGGCGACCGGGGTCTTCCCTTCCGGGCGGCTCGCTCCGCACTCGCCGGATGTGTTGCTGGAGGATCTCAGCGATCTGCCTGCGACGCTTCAGGCGTTCGGGCTCTGACCTTCACGCGTAGCGGTCCGGCGAGAGGAGCGTGAGGTCGAGCGATGGTTTTTCGCCGGAGAGCATTTCCGCTATCAGCCTGCCGGTGACGGGCCCGAGGCTCAGGCCCATCATCGCGTGGCCGGTCGCGGTGGAGAGATTATCGTACGCGGCAAAGCGGCCGACGTAGAGGAGGCCATCCGGCGAGCAGGGCCGCAATCCGCTCCATGGCCGGACGCCCTCGAAATCCGCAGGCGTGAAGTCGGGATAGTAGCGCGGGATGGCATGGATGATTCCCCGCACGCGGCGAGGATTGATGCGCTCGGAGAGCCCGGCGATCTCCATCGTGCCGCCGAATCGCAGGGTGCCGCCCATCGGCGTGACGGCAACTCGCGCCTCGCTGAAAATCGCGCAAATCTGCGGGAGTTGCCGCGGATTCGTGAGCGTGAGCGAGTAGCCCTTGCCCGCCTGCATCGGCAGCCGCACGCGCAGATCCCGCGCGACACCCGGCGACCACGAGCCGCCGCAGAGCACATATTCGTCGGCGGTGAACTCGCCCTTGTCCGTCCGCACCGCCGTGACGCGGCGGCCGCTCGTGCGCCAGCCGGTGACCGCGGTCGCGTGCGAGAACTTCGCACCCGCGCGCTCGAGGCCTTCGTGCAGCGCCGCCATCAGGCGTCCGGGCGAAAGGTGGCAGTCCCTCGGGAAATAGACGCTGCCCGCGACGTCCATGCGGACCCCGGGATCGAGCGCGGCGGTGGCCTTTGCATCGAACACCTCGGCGGGAATGCCAAGTTCCACCGCGAGCGCCGCGGTCTTTGCCTCCTCGTCCAGCGCATGCTGCGTCTTGGAGAGCATCAGCAGGCCGCGTTTCACGAGGCCGAAGTCCAGCGTGGCCGCGAGTTCCTCGAAGCATGCGCGGCTCGCGAAGGAGAGATCGCGGATGAGCGGCGCCGCCCGGCGGACGTGCGCGCTGGTGGACGCGCGCATGAACTTCCATCCCCAGGAGAGAAGATCGAAATCGAGGCGCGGCTTGATGTGGAACGGCGACTCGGGATTCCACATCCACTTGAACGCCGTGCCCACGATGCCCGGCGCGGCAAGCGGAAAGAAGTGACTCGGCACGATCATGCCCGCATTTCCGAACGAGCAACCATCGTGTCCGCGCGGCAGGCGCTCGATGAGCGTGACCCGATGCCCGCGCTGCACGGCGTAATGCGCGGTGCACAGGCCGATGACTCCGCCGCCGATGATGACGAGGTGCTTGCTCACTGGCGCGGAAGGAGGCTACCGAGGGAATCCCCAGCAAAAGGGATCGTTGTCGTCGAGGATCAGCGTCGCCTCGGCGTTGATGTGCGCGGTGCCGGTGATGACGGGCGCGACGACACCCGCGGCGCGGTCGAGCCAGCGGAAGCGGCCGGTGAATTTGCTCCCGATGATGCTCTCCTGCACCCACTCGCCGCCCTCGGCAAGTTTGCCATCCGCGGCGAGGCACGCGAGTTTCGCACTTGTGCCGGTGCCGCAGGGCGAACGGTCGTAGGCGCCGCCGGGGCAAAGGACGAAATTGCGCGAATCGCCGCCGCACATGGGCGGGCCGAAAAGCTCGACGTGATCCACCTCTGGAAAGCCCTGTGCGTTCACCGCCTGTCGAACGCGCCCCGCGTACTCGGTGAGGCGCGCTACATTCGCGATGGCGAGCTGCTGCCCGTGGCTCTCGGTGAGAAAAAACCAGTTCCCGCCCCACGCCACGTCGCCGGTGACCGCTCCAATGCCCGGCACATCGATCGCGACCCCGCGCGCCTTGCGGTGGCCCGGGACATTCTCCACGGACACCGAGCCGTCCGCATGAAGGGTCGCGGTGACGAGACCGACCGGCGTCTCGCTGCGATGCTCTCCCGCAAGGATGAGGCCGAGGTGACCGAGCGTGGCGACGACGCCGATCACGCCGTGGCCGCACATCCCGAGAAAGCCGACATTGTTGAAAAAGATGACGCCGGTGGCGCACTCCGGATCGACCGGCGGTCAGAGCATCGCACCCACGAGCACATCCGAGCCGCGGGGTTCATTCACGACGGCGTTGCGGAAGCGATCATGCCGGTCGCGGAAAACCGCGAGGCGCTCCGCGATCGTTCCCCCGCCGAGTTCCGGCCCGCCGCTGACGATCACCCGCGTGGGTTCACCCGCTGTGTGTGAGTCGATCACTTCAATTCTTCTCATGGCTGGAGTCTGTGACTTCAACGCGAGCGCGGCTCGACGCCGAGGAGATTTCGCACGAGGAAATCCGCGCGACGACGCCTACCGTAGGGGGATTCGGCGGCGCCATGATTGCTGCCGGTCATGACGAGCAGGTCGAAATCCTTGTCCGCCATTTCGAGCGCGTTCACGACCTGCATCGTGCTCGCGGGATCCACGTTCGTGTCGAGTTCGCCGACGATGAGCAGGAGCTTGCCGGTGAGCTTTCCGGCGTGGGTGACGTTGGAGTTCTCCGCATACCACGGGCCGACCTCTCCGAGCCATGCCTCGTTCCACCAGATCTTGTCCATGCGGTTATCGTGACATCCGCAATCCGCGACGCCCACCTTGTAGAAGTCGCCGAAATGCAGAAGGCCCGCGAGCGCGTTCTGTCCGCCGGCGCTTCCGCCGTAGATGCCGACGCGCGTGAGGTCCATCCACGGACGCGTGGCAGCCGCGGCTTTCATCCACGCGATGCGGTCCGGGAAACCGGCGTCCTTGAGATTCCGCCATGCGATGTCGTGGAAGGCTTTGCCGCGCCAGTTCGTGCCCATGCCGTCGATCTGCACGACGATGAAGCCCAGCTCCGCAATCGCGTGCTGCCGCTGCTGGAGGCCCCATTCCTTCGGCACGAAGTAGCCGTGCGGCCCGGCGTAGATTTCCTCGACGACGGGGTATTTTTTCGCGGGATCGAAATTCGATGGCTTGATGACGATGCCGAAGATGTCCGTCTTCCCGTCGCGGCCTTTCGCCGTGAAACGCTCGGGCGTCGTCCATCCCGCCGTGGTGAGCGCGGATGCGTCCGCCTTTTCCAAGACGCACACCAGCTTGCCGGTCTCCGCGCTGCGCAACTCGGTCACGGGCGGCATGTCCACGCGCGAATACGTGTCCACGAACCAGCGGCCATTCGGCGAGAGCACGAGGTCGCCGCTTTCACCTTTGCGGGCTGCGTGCATGCCGTCGCCCTCGGTGAGCATTGTGAATCCGCTGCCGTCGAAATTCACCCGGGCGAAGTGGACGAAATACGGATCCTGCTCCGGCTTCACACCGGCGACGCGCAGCCAGAGCTGGCGCTTCTCCTCGTCCACGCGCACGACGCCACGCACGACCCAGTCGCCCTTGGTGATTTGGTTGATCACTTCACCGCTCCCTCCATGAAGCAGGTAAAGATGATTCCATCCGTCACGCTCGCTGGCCCACAGAAGTTCTCCCGTTCGATCGAGCCAGCGGAACCACGTCTTCTGTGAGTAGTCCACAAACGTCGCGCTCTTCTCCTCGACGAGCGTGCGAGCCGCGCCGGTCTTCGCGTCCACCGAGACGATGCGGAGCACAAGGTGACCGCGTTGGTTGTACAGGAACGTGAACCGCGCACCGTCGGGCTGCCATCGCAGGTCCGAGATGTCCCATGGATTCCGGAAGAGCGCACCATCCACGGCGATCGGCACCCGCTTCTCGATGTCGAAAAGCCGCGGCCTCTCGCGCCGGATGCGGTCGCCGGGCTTGAGGTATTCATGCGTGTGCAGCTTCGGCTCGACCCGATCCTTCGGCGAGGATTCGACGAAATGAACGGGATGCTTCTGCTCCGGCTGCACCTGCATCGCCACGAGCCGCGTGCCGTCCGGGGAAATGAGCAACGGTTCGCGGTATTCATCGTCCGCCGTCCCGTCGCGCGTGAGCTGCGTCTCCTCGCCGGTCTCGCGGTTCTTGAGGCAGACATTCGAGTCGCGCACGAACGCACGCCACTTCGAGACCGGGCGTTGCTCCTCGTTTGCTTCCTTGGCCTCCTGGCGCACTCCATTTTCGATCACCGCCTCGCCGCCGCCCTCGGCCGCCTCGAAGGCGCCGAGCAATCCGCCGCCCGTCGCCTCCACTGCCCAGACATGACCGGCGAAAGTGTGCTGCTCGAATTTCGCGCCGGGCTTGATCGTCGCGTATTTCCGACGCCTGCCGTTCGCGTCGATCCACCAGCACACGGCATCGGCCTTCGTCCTGTTGATGAAGGTCAGCGTCGTCTCCATGCCGCCATTCCTGCTGGGATACGGTTTTGCGAGGGGTGCGACTGGCTGCGGTGGCTGTTCGCCGGGATCATATCCCGCCCGCCGTTCGCCCTTCACGCAGTCCACGAGGACCGTCTCGAACTTCCCCGGCCCGATCTCGACGCGGTACCAGAAAGAATCACCGCCCGGCAGCCAGCGCGGCGAGACTTTGGCCCTGAATACTGTGTTCGCCGTCCGCTTCTCGAGTGAAAACGCGCGCTCGTAGTCCGCCCTGGTGCCCTGGCCGGATGCGCTCGCGCAGAGGAACAGGAAAAGGAAAAGCCGGGAGTGCATATGGCTTCAGACTCCAGCGCGCCCAAGCAGATCCGCGAGCACTTTCGTCGCCTCGAAATGTTCAGCGGCGATCCCGAATGCGGCGCGGCTGTGGGCGGAATAGTCGGCGTTGATCGCGCGGACATGCGCGGTGATTTCGTCGAGCGTCCTGAACGCGAGAAGCCCGCTTTTTCCGCCAAACAGCCGGGAAAAACCGGTTTCCTGCGTGATGGCTGGGCGCCCGCTGGCAAGATAGCACGCGGTGCGATCGCTAAACCATCCGGTGTTGAGCCGGACATACTGGTC
>JBEBGK010000240.1:0-5877 GCA_040081515.1 Chthoniobacteraceae bacterium | reverse complement strand
CCGCCGTCTATCCCCGCGCGGCCTTCGCAGTCGCCGACGAATGCCTCCGCGCCGGCGAACGCAAATTGCAGCATTTCGTCCGCGTGCTCGAAACGCGCGGCCTCGCCACCGTCATGCCCGTCGCTCCGGGAGCGGGCGCCTTGTTCGTGAATTGGAATACTCCCGATGACGTCTCCCCGGTGAGCGCCGATTGATCGGGACGCCGGCAAGAGCCCGCAGCAGCCGGGATTCGCGGGCGAGGCGCGGGGCTTTTCCACGAAGCGTTCGTTCACTGAGCGTTTGCCAACCTCGCCACTGCTCGGCCATCTTCGCCCCATGAAGCACCTCATCCTCGCCGCCGCCGCCCTCGCCTCCACCGCGCTCGCGGGAGATTTTGCCGGAGAAGCGGGACTCCAGCTCTACTCGCTCCGCGATTCCTTCAAGAAAGACGTCCCGTCCTCCCTCGACAAGGTGAAGGCGTTCGGCGTCAAGGAGGTCGAGCTTGCCGGAACCTACGACCTCTCCGCCGATGCAATCCTCAAGGAACTCGCCGCACGCGGGCTGAAGCCGATCAGCATGCATTTTCAATACGGCGCACTCGAAAAGGACATCGCAAAGTGCGTCGCGGATGCGAAGGCACTCGGGCTGAAATACGTCGCCTGTCCGTGGATTCCGCACGTGCCTGCGATGTTCGGGATGGAAAGCACCGAGAAAGCCGCCGCGGACTTCAACAAATGGGGCGCAGCCTTTGCGAAGGAGGGCATCACATTTGCCTACCACAATCACGGCTACGAGTTTAAGCCCGTCGCCGAGGGCTCGGACCGGACCTTCCTCGATGTGCTCATGGAGAAGACGGATCCGAAGCTGGTGGCGTTCGAGATGGATGTTTTCTGGGTGGCGCACCCCGGCGCCGACCCGGTGAAATACCTGAACAAGTATCCCGGTCGCTGGCAGCTCATGCACTTGAAGGACATCCAGAAGGGCGCGCGCACCGGCGTCTATACCGGCCATGCGCCGAATGAGCAGAGCGTTGCGCTCGGCACCGGGCAGATCCAGTGGCCGGCGGTCCTCTCCGCGGCAGCAAAGTCCGGCGTGAAGCACTACTTCATCGAGGACGAACATCCCGACGCGGAGAAACAGATTCCGCTGACTCTGAAATACCTCCAGACGCTGAAGTAGGAGCCCGATGGCGCTCAGCACATCACCGCTCCTGATGGACCGCATTTCGTTCCGCACGAAGTATCTACCTCCCCTGCCGGAAAGCTCCGCGATCGCTTCGCGACCGCCTGAGGTTCCGTAGAACGGGTGCGGTTGGTCCACGTTTCCGCACCGGTTCTGCTTCTCGCGAAACCGCCGCGCACGGCCGAACTCGCAAAACCATCCCTTGACCGCAGCCTCAATACGATGTTTATCGTTATGTAACGATATAAGAAACAGACATGCCATTCCACCCCCGACAAAACCGGCAGACCTTGGACAAAATCGCGGGCGTGTTCCGCACCCTTTCCGAGCCGACACGCCTCGCGATCATCCAGGAACTGAAAGAAGGTCCGCAGACCGTCGGCGCGCTCGTCGAGACTCTGGATCTCTCGCAGGCGAACGTCTCCAAGCAACTGCGCATCCTCTTCGAGGCCGGATTCCTGTCGCGCGAAAAGGACCGCACGCAGGTCCGCTATGCGATCTCTGACGACATGGTGATGCCGCTGTGCGAACTCGTCTGTAAACGCCTGAACCGCCGCGTGCGCGAACAAATGCCCCATTATGCCATCTGATCCTGATATGAAACCTCCGCCATTCCCATGCTCCAACCACCCATCAGCCGCAAACCAATCATACCCGACAAACCATCGCCAGAGTCTCCCCGCCGGATCGGAGGTCCGCTCGTGATGCGCATCGTCATCGCAGTCATCATCGGTGCCGCCCTGGGCTCGGCGCTCGGATATTTCGGCCAGTGCTCCACCGGCACGTGCCCGCTCACCTCGACTTGGTGGCGCGGCGCCATCTACGGCGGCGTGCTCGGGCTGCTCTTCGGGCTGAGCGCGAAATAGTTCCTGCCAGCTCCCCTTTGAAACCCACCCGCATCCTTCTCGCCCTCCTGCTCGGCGGCACCAGCGTCCTCGCCGATACGCCGAACCTTGAAGCCGAGGGCAAACGACTCACCGCGGAGGCGTTCGCGTTGCTGAGCAAGAATCTCGCGGAAGCGATCGCGAAGGGCGGCGCGCCTGGCGCAATCGGCTTTTGCTCGGAGAAGGCGCTGCCGCTCACCGCCTCCGTGGGCGCTGATTCCGGCGCGACCTTGCGGCGCGTTTCACACAAGGCGCGGAATCCGAAAAACAAAGCCGACGCGACGGAAGTCGAAGTCCTCAACGCATTCCGCGAAGCGCTAAAGGCCGGCAAGCCGCCGCAGCCACAGATGCGCAAGCAAGCCGATCGCAGTGAATCGTTCTTCGCGCCCATCGTGCTCGTCAATCCGCTCTGCCTGAAATGCCACGGCGCGCCCGGCACGGACATCGACGCCGACACCACCGCTGCCCTTCGCAAACGCTATCCGCAGGACGAGGCCACCGGCTTCACACTCGGCGAACTGCGCGGCATGTGGCGCGTGGATTTCCCTGCGGGCACAACCCCGAAACCCAAGCAACAGTGAGGATCGCAATCCTGCTCTCCGGGACAAGCCGATCGTCCACAAGGTCGAGCGCGAGCACAAGATTCTCGCCATTGTGCGCAAGGAAGCCGCAGCGAAACACGCGAAGCTCGACGCGGAGAAAGCCCGCGCGCAGGCCGAGGACATTGCGGCTGCCACGGTCAGCCGCGTCGCCTTCCACATCGCGGGCGAGTTTGGCGAGAAGCGTTTCCTCGTGAAGCTGGAGGCGCTCATCAAGGACCGCCCGTTCGACGTGGTGAACCTCAAACTGGAAGTGCCCACGCTCAAAGGTGCGCTGGAGAAAACGCCGTCGCACATGACCTTCGAGGTCACTTCGACCGACCAGCAGGACGTCGCGGAATTTCTCAACGAGGTGCGCGGATTGATTCGGGAGAATCAGCTCGTGCTCGTGAATGAGAACCGCGTTTAGACCCCGACTATGAGCACACCAAAGATGACCTTTCACGTGGAAGCCCGGCGCGTCGATGCGCATGGCAGCCTCGCGCGATGCAAGGACGCCGAGGTCGCCCTCGACACCGATCTGGCCGGCAATCCCGGCGCCTTCAATCCGGCGGAGCTGCTGCTCGCCGCGCTATCGGCCTGCATGATCAAGGGCATCGAGCGCGTGACGCCACTCCTGCACTTCTCGCTGCGCGGAGTCGAGGTGAAGGTGGAGGGCGTGCGGCAGGATGTGCCGCCGCGCATGGAGAGCATCAGCTACGAGGTCATCGTGGACACGGATGAACCGGATCACCGGATGGAGCTGCTGCACGACAACGTGAAGAGGTTTGGCACCGTTTTCAACACCGTGGCCCCCGGCACCGCCCTCAGCGGCGTCCTTCGTCGGAAGGAGGCGCAAACGTGATCGCTGAACCTCCGCCGCTTGGGTCTCCTCGGGCGAAACCCAAACCCAGCGCTTCGGAGCAGGACCACGATCACGGCAGTGCGCCGCATTTCCTGCCGCACTGGATACAGGAGCGCTGGAGCGTGCTGACGGTTGCAGTTGCCGGACTGGCGTTGGTCGTCGGATTCTTCGGCGAGAAGTTCTTCGGCCTGCCGCCGTCCGTCGCGCTCGGGTTCTACCTTTTGGCGTATCTGGCCGGTGGCTACGATGTCGCGCGCGCGGCGTTGCCCGCGCTTTTCCGCGGGAAGTTCGACATCGATCTTTTGATGATCGCAGCGGCGGCGGGAGCGGCTCTGCTCGGCGAGTGGGCGGAGGGTGCGTTCCTGCTCTTTCTCTTTTCGCTCGGCCATGCGGGTGAGCATTACGCGATGGATCGGGCGCGCAATGCCGTCGGCGTTCTCGGGAAACTCATGCCCCGCACGGCCTTCACGAAGCGCGGAGACCGGCTGGAGGAAGTGCCGGTGGAAGAACTCGCGGTGGATGAAATCGTGGTCGTCAAACCCGGCGAGCGCGTGCCCGTGGATGGAGTCATCACGGCGGGCGAAAGCAGCATCGATCAAAGCGCGATCACCGGCGAGAGCGTGCCGGTGAGCCGCAAGCCGGGCGACGAGGTGTTTGCGGGAACGATCAATCAAGACAACGCGCTGGACGTGCGCATGACCCGGCTGGCCCGCGACAACACGCTCGCCCGCGTGATGCAGCTCGTCGCCGAGGCGCAGGAACAAAAAAGCCCGACGCAGCGCTTCACCGAAACCTTCGCGCGCCGCTTCGTTCCGACAGTGCTCATTGGCACGACACTCGTCATCGTGCTGCTGCCGCTCGTGTTCGGCTGGACGTGGAGCGCGAGTTTCTACCGCGGCATGTTGTTGCTCGTCGCTGCGTCGCCTTGTGCGCTGGCCATCGGCACGCCGGCGGCGGTGCTTGCCGGCATCGCCCAGGCGGCGCGGCGCGGTGTGCTGATCAAAGGCGGGATCCATTTGGAAAGCCTCGGACACCTGAACACCGTGGCGCTCGATAAAACGGGCACGCTCACCACCGGTCATTTTGCGGTCTCGCAAGTCATCGGCTTTGACGGCACGCCGGAGGACGAGGTCCTGCGCATCGCCGCCGCTGTCGAAGAACAATCCAGCCATCCGCTGGCCGCCGCCATCGTAAAGACGGCGCGCGAGCGCAAGATCAGTTTCCCGTCCGCCACCGACATCGAGAACCTCGCAGGCAAAGGCATTCAGGCGCGTGTGGAGGACGCGGAAGTTCTGGTCGGAGCCCTCCGCGCCTTCGCCAAAGATGCAGCGGCGGAGAAAGGACAGTCACTCGCCGACACCGTCGCGAAGCTCGAGGCCGATGGACAAACCACGGTGATCATTCGTCGCGCCGGAAAGTTCATCGGCGTCATCGCCCTCGCCGACGAGCCGCGTCCTTTGGCCGGGGAAGTCATGAAACGTCTGCGGGCGCAGGGTATCGAGCGCCTCGTGATGCTCACCGGCGACAACACTTCCGTGGCACGACGGATCGCGGAAAAAATCGGTATCAGCGATGTTCGCGCGGAGTTGTTGCCGGGACAAAAGCTCACCATCGTTCGTGAACTGGAGAAGGATCGGGGAGTCATCGCGATGATCGGCGATGGCGTGAACGATGCGCCCGCGCTGGCCGCAGCCACGGTCGGCGTGGCGATGGGCGCCGGAGGCACCGCGGTCGCCCTGGAGACCGCCGATGTCGTGCTGATGGGCGATGACCTCGGCAAGCTGCCCTTTGCCATCGGCCTGAGCCGCGCCAGCGCGCGCATCATCCGCCAGAACCTCGTCATCGCGCTCGGCGTCATTGTCCTGCTCCTGATCGCCTCGGGCTTTGGCGTCATCCCGTTGAGCGTCGCAGTCGTCCTGCACGAAGGCAGCACCATCGTGGTCGTCCTGAACGCCCTGCGGCTACTCGCATGGCGGGAGCCAGCAGCAATACCCCTTGAAGGCCTACTTTGAATGACCACCATTTTATGAAACGCCCTTCCATCCGCAGTCTCCTCACTTGGCTCATCGTCGCCGCGGTGGTGGCGTTGGCGGTTTACAAATTGAAATTCGCGCCGGTGCCGGCGGTCGCGCACACGGTGGCTCGTGGCGAACTCGTTGCGGAGGTGATGGGCACGGGCACGCTGGAGGCTCGGGTGAAGACCACAGTCAGTGCGCGCATCCAGGAACGGCTGGCGGAGGTGCTGGTGGATCAAGGAGACTCGGTGAAAGCGGGACAGCTTCTCGCCCGGCTCGATGACGCGGAATCCAAGCAGCAAGTCGCCATCGCCGAGGCCACGCTGGCGGCGGCAAAAAAAACGGCGGAGCGGGTGCGCGCGGATCTCGCCCAG